>PNJM01000013.1 GCA_013821865.1 Rhodocyclaceae bacterium | reverse complement strand
ACCCGGCAAGACTCACTGATTGTCGAGGTGGACGGACAGAATCCCGACAAGAACGTGGAAGAACTCGACATCCAGCTTCCACGCCTAAGCCGCCGCTTCAACCGCGAATTCAGGAACCTCGACGACCTGGACCCCGCCGCCTTCGGCAACCCCCGGCTGCCGCTCAAGGCGTTTACACCCGAAGAAACCCGCGAGATCGTCTTCAAGACCATGCTCGACGGCGAAACGCATCACACGCTCCAGCTCGACGGCGCCGGCCCGGCCGACTACCGCTCCGTCGTCGGCTTCTTCGCCCGCCAATTGCTCAAGGAACTGAGGCTGGTCGGCGGCTATGACGTGCTCTATGGCAAGGTAAAGGCGTTCATGCGCGAACACCTGTTCGCCGTCGCACCGGTAGACCTGGAAGACGCGCAGGTGCTGCGCAATCTCTCCGAACCGGAAGCCGGAAAAATCCTCTTCGACAGCTTCAAGGCCGCCATCAACGCTCTCACCGTGCAGGACAAGGGCACCACCCGCATCGAGGACCGCATCCGCCTGCGCGACACCCGCCCCTTCCGCACCGAGCATCGCCCCTACATCCCGGCGAAAAAATCCATCTTCAACCGTATCGTCGGTGAAGCTAATGCCGGCGGCCTGGAACTCGCCTTCGCCAAGTTCCTCGACGACGCCCCCGATGTCGCCGCCTTCGCCAAAAACTACCTCGCCGTCGGCTTCAAGATCGAATACGTCAAGGCAGATGGCGACCTCTCGCATTACATTCCCGACTTCATCGTCAGGACTACCGACGGCAGAGTCTGGATCGTGGAAACCAAGGGACGCGCCGAACTGGATCTACCGAAAAAAATGGCCCGTCTGCGCCAGTGGTGCGTGGACGCTTCTGAAGCAAGCCGGGCTGAGGGTGGCCCAAGCTACCGCTTCGTCTGTGTCGATCAGGAGGGTTTCGAGCGCAACCCTCCTGTAAGCTTTTCAGCCCTTGCGACAGGTTTCACCGATTTTCAGGAGTAACTTATGATCCCTTTGACAGATCAAGAACTTGAACTTTTGCTTGACGATCTCGAATCGGATCGCGCCGAACGCAAGAAAGCCTGGGCGGGCGATGCTCCGGAAAAGGTGCGGCAAGCCATTTGCGCGTTTGCCAACGACCTGCCGAACCATCAGCAACCGGGGATCGTGTTCATCGGCGCCGAGGATGACGGCAGCCCATCAGGTATTGAAGTCACGGACCAACTGCTGCTGACCCTCAGCGACATCAAGGCCGACGGCAAGATCGTGCCGCCGCCGACCATGACCGTCGCCAAACGCTCGCTGAAAGGCGCGGACATGGCGGTCATCACGGTCTGGCCGGCTGATGCGCCACCCGTCCGCCATAGCGGCAGAATCTGGATTCGAACCGGACCCCGGCGGGATCTGGCTTCCGCGCAGGACGAACGCATCCTCAACGAAAGGCGCCGTTTCCGCGACATCCCCTACGACATCAGTCCGCGACCCTCGGCCCAGCTTTCGGACCTGAGCCGCACACTGTTCGAAGAGGAATATCTTCCCGGCGCCTTCGCGCCCGATATCCTTGCCGCCAACGAGCGCAGCTATGAGCAGCGCCTGTCCGCCTGCCGCATGATCGTCGCGGCGGACGATCCCACTCCCACCGTACTGGGCTTGCTGACCTTGTCGCGCACGCCCACGCGCTGGCTACCCGGTGCTTACATCCAGTTCCTGCGTATTCAAGGAACGCAACTGAGCGACCCGATCGTCGACGAAGCCATCCTGGATGGCCCGCTTGCGGCGATGCTGCGAAGACTCGATGAAAAAATGTCCTCACACAATCGGGTCAGCATCGACATCACATCTCAGGACCGGGAAGTCAGACGTTATCTCTATCCGCTGGCTGCCATACAGCAGATGACGCGCAACGCCATCATGCATCGCAGCTACGAAGGCACCCATGCGCCGGTGCGCGCCTATTGGTACGACGATCGCATCGAAATCACCAATCCCGGCGGCCCTTTCGGCAACGTCACCATCGCCAACTTTGGCCAGCCAGGTCTGGCCGACTATCGCAATCCGCACCTGGCCGAAGCCATGCGGGTATTGAACCTGGTTCAGCGCTTTGGTGTCGGCATTGCCCTGGCCCAGGCCGCTTTGCGGGAAAATGGCAACCCACCGATATCCTTCAAAGTGGACCAAAGCATGGTCTTCGCCACCGTGTATCCCGCCAAAATTTAGCATGGCTCGTCCTGAAACATACGATTTGTCGGATGCCGAAAAGCGCGACCTGATCGCCCTGATCCAGGCCGGCAAGCCCCTGCCGGAGAAATACCGCTTCCTGCTGTTCGAGGACAAGCGCGAGGTCGAACTGGTGTGGAACGGCAAGAGCCGCGACGTGTGCACCACCGTGCTGCCGTTCCAGACCCTCGAACATATCGACGAGCCGAGGAAGGAAAAAACCGAATGGCAGGACGATTTCTTCGACCCGCGCGGCCGGCAGATCAAGGGCTGGACCAACAAGCTGATCTGGGGCGACAACAAGCTCATTCTTTCGTCATTGAAGAGCGGCGCGCTGCGGCGGCAGATCGAGGATGCCGGCGGCTTGAAGCTGATCTACATCGACCCGCCCTTCGACGTCGGCGCCGATTTTTCGATGGACATCGAAATCGGCGGCGAGACCTTCCACAAGGAAGCCAACCTGCTGGAACAGATCGCCTACCGCGACACCTGGGGCCGCGGCGCCGATTCCTTCATCAGCATGATCTACGAGCGGCTGATTTTGATGCGGGATTTGCTGGCGGAGGATGGGAGTATTTATGTTCACATCGGCCCACAAGTTGGCGCGATGTTGAAATTAGCAATGGACGAAGTCTTCGGGCGGGAAAATTTTCAGAACAACATTCGATGGAAGCGCATGTCGGTTTCCGGTTTCAAAGGGAAATTAAAGTTACCTTTTAATCACGAGACCATCTATCTCTATACCCGTTCCGACAGATGTACCTTCAACCCACAGTTTCAAGAGTACTCAGACGAGTACAAAGCCCGCTTCCGATATCGAGACGAGGACGGGCGCCTCTTTCGCGCAGACCAGAATCTTGGGACCGCAACTTCACCAGAGACAATCGAGCAAATGCAGAGGGAGAACCTGATTCATAAGGGGGAAAACGGAAAGCTCTATCGGAAGCAATACTTGGATGAACTCGCCGGAGTGCTTCTGGATGATGTATGGACAGACGTTCCATGGGTGACTGCTGGCAATGAACGTATTGCCTACCCCACCCAAAAACCCGAAGCCCTGCTCGAACGCATCATCAAGGCGAGCAGCAACGAGGGCGACCTCGTCGCCGACTTCTTCTGCGGCTCCGGCACCACGGCCGCAGTCGCGGAAAAGCTCGGCCGCAAATGGATCGCCACCGATCTCGGCAAGTTCGGCATCCACACCACGCGCAAGCGCCTGATCGGCGTGCAGCGCGCCCAGCAGGCCGAGGGCAAACCCTTCCGCGCCTTCGAGGTGCTGAACCTCGGGCGCTACGAGCGGCAGGCCTACCTCAACGTCTCCGGCCGCCTCTCGCGCGAGCAGAAGGAAGAAGCCCTGGCGCAGAAGGAAAAAGAATTCCGCGAACTCATCCTGCGCGCCTACAAGGCGCAGCCGCTGGAGGACGCGAGCTTCTTCCACGGCCGCAGTTCGGTAAATGGCGGCGGCCGTCTGGTGGTGGTCGGCCCGATCAACCTGCCGGTCGGGCGCCTGTTCGTCGAGGAAGTCATCACCGAATGCAGGAAGCGCGGCGCCTCGCGGGTGGACATGCTGGCCTTCGAGTTCGAGATGGGCCTCTTCCCCGCCGTGCTGGAGGAAGCCAAGAACAAGGGCATCGACCTGCAGCCGAAATACATCCCGGCGGAAGTCTTCGACAAGCGCGCCGTGGAGCGCGGCCAGGTGGTGTTCCACGACATCAGCTTCATCGAAGCCACGCCGCGCTACGCGAAGAAGGACAAATACACGCTCGCCATCGAACTCACCGACTTCTCGGTCTATTACAACCAGGGCGCGATGGACGCGGCGATTGCCAACCTGAAGGAAGGCAAGTCGCAGGTGGTCTGCGACCAGGGCCAGCTCTACAAGCTCGCCAAGGACAAGCAGGGCGTGGTCAGCCGCGAGCTGCTGACCGGCGAATGGACCGACTGGGTTGATTACTGGGCGGTGGATTTCGACTACCAGAGCTGCAAGGAGATCATCAAGGTCGCGCGCACCATGGGCGTCGAAGGCCACCTGCCCGGCATAGCCCCCGCGCAGGGCGAACTCCCCGAGTTCGAAGAACGCTGGACCGGCGGCTATATTTTCGAGAACGAGTGGCAAAGCTTCCGCACCCGGCAGGATCGCAAGCTCGAACTGACCTCCGCCCCGCATACCTATACGAAACCCGGCCGCTACACGGTGGCGGTAAAGGTGATCGACATTTTCGGCAACGACACCATGACGCTTGTCCCCGTGAGCGTCGGCTAGATCAACACCCTCAAACAGGAGCATTGCATGAACATCCCCGCCGATCTGAAATACGCCAAGTCGCACGAGTGGGCGCGCTTGGCCTCCGACGGCCTTGTCACCGTCGGCATCACCGACCACGCCCAGGAAGCGCTCGGCGACATCGTCTTCCTCGAACTGCCCGAAGTCGGCCGCAAGGTGAAGGCAGGCGAGGAATGCGCCGTGGTCGAATCGGTGAAGGCCGCCTCCGACATCTATGCGCCGATCGCCGGCGAGGTCGTCGCCGTGAACCAGGCCGCCGCCGACGCGCCCGAGTCGGTGAACCAGGATGCCTACGCCGCCTGGCTGTTCAAGCTGAAGCCGGACAACGCCGCCGACCTGGATGCCCTGCTCGACGCGGCCGCCTACGCCAAGGTCGCCGCCGAAGACTGAGCCATGCCGAATACCCCGCTTACCGCGCTGGAGCAGCGCGACGAGTTCATCGCGCGCCACATCGGCCCCAGTGAAGCCGAGGCCGCCGCCATGCTGGCCGCCGTCGGCGCCGCCAGCCTCGACCAGTTGATCGAGCAGACGGTGCCCGCTTCCATCCGCCTGCCGCAGCCCCCGACGCTTGGGGGCCCCATGCGCGAGCACGAGGCGCTGGCGAAGCTGAAAGCCATCGCCGCGAAGAACCGCGTCAACAAGTCGCTCATCGGCATGGGCTACAGCGACACACTCCTGCCTGCGGTGATCCTGCGCAACCTGCTGGAGAACCCCGGCTGGTACACCGCCTACACGCCCTACCAGGCGGAGATCGCCCAGGGCCGCCTGGAGGCGCTGCTCAACTACCAGCAGATGGTGATCGACCTCACCGGCCTGGAGCTGGCCAACGCCTCCCTGCTCGACGAGGCGACGGCGGCGGCCGAGGCCATGACCATGGCGCGGCGCGTCTCCAGGTCGAAGTCCAGCGCCTTCTTCGTCGACGCCGCCTGCTTCCCGCAGACCATCGACGTGGTGAAGACGCGCGCCGGCTTCTTCGGCTTCGAGCTGAAGTTCGGCACGCCGGAGGAAGCCGCGCGGCAGGACGTCTTCGGCGCCCTGCTGCAGTACCCGAACGACGCAGGAGAGGTGGCCGACCTCAGCGCCCCCATCGCCGCCATCAAGGCACGCGGCGGCGTTGCCGCCGTGGCGACGGACCTGATGGCCCTGGTGCTGCTGAAATCCCCGGGCGCGATGGGTGCCGACATCGCCCTCGGCTCCTCGCAGCGTTTCGGCGTACCGATGGGCTTCGGCGGCCCGCACGCCGCCTTCTTCGCCACGAAGGACGAGCACAAGCGCGCCGTTGCCGGCCGCATCATCGGCGTCTCCATCGACGCGCGCGGCAACCGTGCGCTGCGCATGGCGCTGCAGACGCGCGAGCAGCACATCCGCCGCGAGAAGGCCAACTCCAACATCTGCACTTCGCAGGTGCTGCTGGCCGACATGGCCGGCATGTACGCCGTCTATCACGGCCCTGAGGGCCTGCGCACCATCGCCAGCCGCATCCACCGCCTGACCGGCATCCTCGCCGAGGGGCTGCGCCAGGCCGGGATCAATGTCCTCACCCGCGCCTTCTTCGACACGATTCGCGTCGACTTCGGCGCGAAGGCTCAGGCCGCCTACCGGTCGGCCGTCGACGCCGGCTTCAACCTGCGCCGCGTCTCGGCTGACGTGCTCGGCATCGCGCTCAACGAGAAGACCACGCGCGAGGACGTCGCCGCCCTGCTGCAACTCCTCACCGGCAAGGCGGCCGACATCGCGGCGCTCGACGCGCAGGCCGCCGGCGCCAGCCCCATCACCAGTCTCCTGCGCGGCGACGCCATCCTCAGGCACCCGGTGTTCAATACCCACCACACCGAGCACGAGATGCTGCGCTACCTGAAGAAGCTGCAGAACAAGGACCTCGCCCTCGACCACTCGATGATCTCGCTCGGCTCCTGCACCATGAAGCTGAACGCCACCAGCGAGATGATCCCCGTCACCTGGCCGGAATTCGGCGACATGCATCCCTTCGCCCCGCTCGACCAGGCGGCGGGATACCTTGAAATGATCCGCGGCCTGGAAGACTGCCTGAAGGCCGTCACCGGCTTCGACGCCATCTGCATGCAGCCCAACGCAGGCAGCCAGGGCGAGTACGCCGGCCTGGTGGCGATCCAGCGCTACCATGCCTCGCGCGGCGACATGCAGCGCAACGTCTGCCTCATCCCCAAGTCGGCCCACGGCACCAACCCAGCCACGGCGCAGATGTGCGGACTGCAGGTGGTGGTGGTCGACTGCGACGAGAACGGCAACGTCGACGTCGCCGACCTGAAGGCCAAGGCTCGGAGCCACGCCGCGAACCTCGCCTGCCTGATGATCACCTACCCGTCGACCCACGGCGTGTTCGAAGAAGCGGTAAAGGAGATCTGCGCCATCGTCCATGCTCACGGTGGGCAGGTCTACATGGACGGCGCCAACCTCAATGCCCAGGTCGGTCTCACCTCGCCGGCGACCATCGGCGCCGACGTCTCGCACATGAACCTGCACAAGACCTTCGCCATCCCGCACGGCGGCGGCGGTCCCGGCATGGGACCGATCGGCCTGAAGGCCCATCTCGCGCCTTTCATGGCGAATCACGCGGTACAGCCCGTCGAGGGACCGCACCGCGGCCAGGGCGCGGTGTCCGCGGCGCCGTGGGGCTCCGCCTCCATTCTGCCGATCTCCTGGATGTACATCGCCATGCTCGGCGGCGAGGGGCTCACGCGCGCCACGCAGTTCGCCATCCTCAATGCCAACTACATCGCCGCGCGGCTGAAGGAGCACTATCCCGTGCTTTACACGGGCAAGAACGGCCGCGTCGCGCACGAGTGCATCCTCGACATCCGCGCCACCAAGGCGGCCACCGGCATCGCCGAGATCGACATCGCCAAGCGCCTGATGGACTACGGCTTCCACGCCCCGACGGTGAGCTTTCCGGTGGCCGGCACCATCATGGTCGAGCCGACCGAGTCGGAATCGAAGGCCGAGCTGGACCGCTTCATCGCCGCGCTGATCGGCATCCGCGAGGAGATCCGCAAGGTCGAGAACGGCACCTGGCCGGCCGACGACAACCCGTTGAAGCGCGCGCCGCACACCCAGGCCGACCTCGCCGATGCCGAGTGGAACCGCCCGTACAGCCGGCGCGAGGCGGCGTTCCCGCTGCCCTGGGTGGCGGAGAACAAGTTCTGGCCGTCGGTGAACCGCATCGACGACGTGTACGGCGACCGCAATCTTTTCTGTTCCTGTCCCCCCGTGGAGGCTGAAGACCATGGCTGAAACCTTCCTCGTGCTCACCGTCATCGGCGACGACAGGCCCGGTCTGGTCGAGCTGCTCTCCAGCACCATCAGCCGCCACCAGGGCAACTGGCTGGAGTCGTCCATGTCGCACCTCGCCGGCAAGTTCGCCGGCATCCTGCGTGTCAGCGTGCCTGCGGCTCAGGCCGCAGCCCTGCAGGCGGCGCTGGCCGGCCTCGCCCCGCTCAAGGTCACGGTCGAGTCCTCGACGGCCGAAGAGGCGCCGCAACGCGGCCGGCGCCTGAAGCTCGCCCTCATCGGCCACGACCGCATCGGCATCGTCAGGGAAGTCTCGCAGGTTCTGGCAAGGCATGCCGTCAATGTCGAAGAACTCAGCACGCACACGTCCAGCGCACCGATGTCCGCCGAGACGCTGTTCCACGCCCAGGCCGAACTGCTCGCCGGTGCCGAACTCGACGCCCGCGCGCTGAAGGCCGAACTGGAGCGGCTGTCGAACGACCTCATGGTCGACATCACCCTCGACGAAACCATCAAGTAAAGGAACTCGCATGGCATTGGGGCAGCCGCCTATCCACGGAGAATCGGTTTGAGCGATAAATTGAATAATATTACGCTGCAGAAGACCATCGTCGAACAGGTCTATAACGTCATTCTTGACGCAATCTGCGACGGTCGCCTCGAACCCGGCGAACGGCTCACCCAGGACAGTGTCGCGAAAAAACTCAACGTGTCGCGGCAGCCCGTGGGCCAGGCGCTACTCCTGCTCAAGCAGCAGCGCTTCGTATGCGAATCGGGCCGGCGCGGTCTCATGGTGGCGCCGCTCGACCGCGAATTCCTCAAGTCGGTGTACGAGTTTCGCATGGGCATAGACCCGCTCGCGGCGGGGCTCGCCGCGGCGCACGCCACACCGGCAACGGTGCAGCAGGGCATGAGGCTCATCGAGAGAGGAGAAACGGCGGTGCGCAAGGGTAGCGTGCCGGAGCTGATCGCAGCCGACATGGGGTTTCACATCTACATCTATCAGCTCGCCGGCAATCCCATCATCCTGGATGCCATGAAACTGTACTGGAACCACCTGCGCCGCGCCATGCGCGAGGTGCTGAGCCAGCGCAAGTATCGGAAGACAATATGGCAGGAACATCGCGCCATGCTCGACGCCATTGCTGCTCATGACGTAAATCAGGCGCAGGCACTGGCCCGGCGCCATCTGCGCGACGCCACCGCCGGGCTGCAGATCGTCCTGCCGGACTAGGCGACCTGATCTGCCAGCAGTTATCTGCGAGGCTCAAAAGCGCCTGTAATCCCGCGTATAACCGACGTAGACTTCCTTGCCGCGCCGGAAGATTTCCTGCTCGGCCTCGCTCACCGGACGGAAAGCGCGCGCCGGGCGGCCCGCCCAGATATGGCCGGCCTTGACCACCGTCCCCGCCTTCACGTAGGCGCGCGCCGCGACGAAACCGCCGTGCTCGACCACCACGCCGTCCTCCAGCTCGGCGCCCATGCCGACCAGACTGTCGTCCCCGATGGTGCACGCGCCCATGCGGACGTTGTGACCGACGGTGACATTGCGGCCGATACGGATGTCGCCGCGTCCTGCGCCGGTGACGAGGAAGGAGTTGTCCTGCACATTGCTGCCCTTGCCCACGGCGATGCTCGCGCCGCCCGCGAAGAGCACGCAGCCGAACCAGATGCCGACCTCGGAAGCGAGGCGAACGTCGCCGGCGAGCAGCGCACCGGGCGCGACATAGCTGCGCGCGTCGATGCGCGGCATGCCGCCTACGGCGCCTCCCGCGGCGGAGCGTACAGGCGCCCAGTGCGGAGAGGCAAGAGGCAGTTGCGCATCGCTGACCAGCGGATGCGGCATGCCGCTGCGCACCGCGTGCTGCGCGGCCTGCCGTTCTTCGGCGCTCACTTGCCGGACAGCCTGTGCCGGATTGCCCTGATATAGCCATCCGCCATCCAGATGCTTGCGCGGCGACACCAGCGTGCCGGGGCCGATCACCGCACCCGGCCCCACGACCGCACCGTCCATCACCACCGCCGCCTCGCCGAGGACCACGTCGTCGCCCAGCGTACAGGCGTGCACCAGCGCATAGCGCGCGACGGCGACGCGATCGCCGACGACGGACGGCAGCAGGCCGTCGGCGATATGCACTGTCGAGCGTTCGCCGAAAAAGCAGTCGTCGCCGAGCACGATATGCTCGCCATCGGCGCGCACCGTGGCGAAAGGGCCGAGCGTCAGCCGCGCGCCGGCGCGGGTGCGGCCGACCACGGCCGAATCCGGCGCGAGGCAAGCGTCGGGTCCGATGACGGGGCTGTAGGTCGTATAGTCGAGTATGTGGGCGCGGCTCATGGCACGGGTCGGAAGACGGAAGGTCTAAAAATACAATTTTAGCGGACGCACGCCTGCCCGTCAGCCGGCCAGGTCAAGAATCCGGCGAAAGACGCTTGCGCTCGGCTGCGTCCCAGGCGGTAAGCGGCTGGTAATCCGGCACGATGCTCAGGCCCTTGTCGAGGTCGGTGGAGGCGACGTGGCGCGTGACCACCACATCGACCAGGGCCGGCGCGTTGGCGAACGCCCGGTCCAGCGCTGCGCCCAGGTCCTCGGCACGCTCCACGCGCTCGGCATGCAGGCCGAAGGCGCGCGCCATGGCGGCGTAGTCCGAGTAGTTGAGCGTGGTGCCGACGATACGGCCGTCGTAATTCAGTTCCTGGTCCATGCGCTCGATGTTCCACGCCCCGTTGTTGGCGATGACGAATACGGCGCGCGCCTTGTGGCGCGCGGCGGTGTCGATTTCCATGGCGTGCAGACCGAAAGCGCCGTCGCCGCACACCGCCACCACCTGCCGCCCGGGGAAGGCCAGCGCGGCGGCATTGGCGTAGGGCACACCCACACCCAGGCAGCCGAAGGCGCCGGCGTCGAGATAGGCGCTCGTGTTCAGTCCCAGGCGCGCGAAGCTCAGAATGTCGCCGCCGTCGGCGATGCCGATCGCATCGTCTTTCAGGCGCTGGCGCAGCGCAGCAAAAATGCGATTGGGATGCATCAGGCCGTCGCGTCCGGGCGCCGCGCCGCCCAGGGTTGCCGCATACCGGGCCGAACGCTCGGCGTGCCTGGCGTGCAGGGCGGCGGTCCATTCGCGCGCGGCGGCATTGTCGCTGCCCTGCAGCGCGTCAGCCAGCGCCGCAAGCGTCGCCCGCGGATCGCCCCGCAGCCCGACCTCGCCCGGGCGGTTGTCGGCCAGCTCCAGAGCGTGGGCGGCGATGCGCAGGAAGCGCGCGTCGGGGAAGACGGCGGGCGAGCCGTAGCCCAACTGATAGTCGAGCTTGCGTCCGACGGTGATCACCAGATCCGCCTGCTGCATGGCGGCCGCCCGCATGGCGCCCACAGAGGACGCATGCTCCGCCGGCACCAGACCGCGGCTTTCCTGCGTGTCGAGATATGCGGCACCGCTTGCATCGAGGAAGCGGCACAGCGGAGCCGCCGCACCCGCCGCGCCGCGCCCGCTCACCACCAGCGGGCGGCGCGCCTCGCGCAGCCGCCGCGCCGCACGCTCGATTTCCTCGGCGGGCGGCAGGGTGACGGGCAAGGGACGACGCTCGAAGAACTCCGGCAGCGCCGCGCGCGCCGACACCGGCTCGCGCAGCACGTCGGCGGGGATTTCCGCATAGACCGGACCGGGCGCCACGAGATGGCCCTCGGCGCAGCGCACCGCGTAGTCCAGCTCGCGCAACACCTGCTCCGCCACCCGCAGCGTGCGCGACAGGCGCGTCACGGGGCGCAGGATGTCGGCATTGGGCGTGCCCTGCAGCGGACCCATGTTGTCCTGGCGCACCGGCGGGCAGCCGCCGAGCACCAGCACGGGCGCGCGTTCAAGCTCGGCGTTGGCGACCGATGTGACGCAGTTGGTGACGCCGGGGCCGGCCGTCACCAGCGCCACGCCCAACTCGCCGGTGAGCATGGCGTGCGCCGCGGCCATGTGCACCGCCGCGCCTTCATGACGCACATCGACGATCTGCACGCCGGCCGAGGCCAGCTTGTCCCACACCGGCTGGATGTGTCCACCCTGGAGGCCGAACACGCGCGCCGCACCGCGCGCCACGAGAAAGCGCGCGACCCAGTCGGCGACCGACAGACTCTGCGGCTCATTCATGTCGGCCTCCGCTCAGAACACCGGCGTTTCGCGATACGTGCCCCACAGCCCTTTCAGCTTCTCGACGATGTCGCCCATCGAGGCGCCGGCTTCCACCAGTTCGATGGTCACGGGCATGATGTTCTGCGATTCGTCCTTGGCGGCTTCGACCAGGCGGTCGAGCAGTTGCGCCACCCTGGCGTTGTCGCGCTCGCGGCGCACACGCCGCAGGCGCTCGATCTGGCGCCGCTCGCTGGTCTCGTCGTGGGGATGCAGCTCGATGTCGAATTTCTCGTCGGGCTCGACGAACTTGTTGACGCCCAGCACCGGCTTCTCGCCGCTCGCCTTCTTCAGCGCCGTCTCGTAGGCGAAGTCCGCGATACGGCGCTGGAACCAGCCTTCCTCGATCAGCTTGATGGTGCCGCCGCGGCTGTCCACCTCGTCGAGGATCCTGAAGATCCCGCGCTCGTACTGCGTGGTGAGGGATTCGACGAAGTACGCCCCGCCGAGCGGATCGACCACGTTGCCGGCGTTGCTCTCGTCGGCGATGACCTGCTGCGTGCGCAGGGCGAGCTTCATCGCTTCCTCGCTGGGAATGGCGAACGCCTCGTCCATGCCGTTGGTATGGAGACTCTGGGCGCCGCCGAGGACGGCGGCAAGCGCCTGCAGGCTGGTACGCACGATGTTGACCTGGTACTGCGGCTTGGTGAGCGAGGCTGCCGCCGTCTGGCAGTGGAAGCGCAGGCGCATCGAGTCCGGGTTCCTGGCGCCGAAGCGCTCCTTCATGATTTTGGCATAGACTCGGCGGAGCGCGCGGAACTTGGCGATCTCCTCGAAGAAGTCGGCCTGGCACACGAAAAAGAACGCCAGGCGCGGCGCGAAATCGTCCACCGCGACGCCGGCCTTGGTCACCTCTTCCATGTAGGTGATGAGGTTGGCCATGGTGAACGCGGCCTCGTCCAGCGGCGACGAGCCGGCCTCGGAGATATGGTAGCCCGAGATGTTGATCGGGTTGTAGCGCTTCATGTTGCGCGCGCCGAACGTGATACCGTCGCGCACGATGCGCACCGAGGGGCGGATCGGGTAGATGAACTCCTTCTGGGCCATGTACTCCTTGAGGATGTCCGCCTG
This sequence comes from Rhodocyclaceae bacterium, assembly GCA_013821865.1. Lineage (GTDB taxonomy): Bacteria > Pseudomonadota > Gammaproteobacteria > Burkholderiales > Rhodocyclaceae > Desulfobacillus. Next base: position 5,976 of record PNJM01000013.1, on the reverse strand, counting down.
GATGGTGCCCGACAGCTTGTTGAGATCGTAGCCTTTCTTCTTCGCCAGCGCGACGTACATGGCAAGCAGGATCCACGCCGAGGGGTTGATGGTCATCGACACGGAAATCCTCTCGAGATCGATGCCTTCGAACAGGTGTTCCATGTCCGCCAGCGTGTCGATCGCCACGCCCTCGCGGCCCACTTCGCCGTGGCTCATCGGATGGTCGGAGTCGTAGCCCATCAGCGTCGGCATGTCGAAGTCGACCGACAGGCCGGTCTGCCCCTGGGCGATGAGGTACCGGAAGCGCTTGTTGGTGTCCTCCGCGGTGCCGAAGCCGGCGATCTGGCGCATGGTCCAGAAGCGGCCGCGGTACATCGTCGGATACGGACCGCGCGTGAACGGATACTGGCCCGGCAGGCCGATGTCCTCCAGCGGAGTGTCCGCGGCGTCGAGCGCGGTGTAGGCGCGCTTCACCGGGAAGCCGCCCAGCGTCCTGAACTCGGTCTTGCGCTCGGGCGCCCGCTTGATGAAGCTGGCCACCTCGTTCTCTTCCCAGCGCCTGACCTGGTCCGCCAGCTGTTGCACCTTCTCCTGCGTCAGCACGCCGCCTGCCACCCGCTTGTTCATAATTCAGTCCTCCATCCCGATTTCGTTCAGCAATTCGACCGCTGCGGCGTAGGGGCTCGTCTGGCGGCCCATCACGTTGCCCAGCAGGTCGGCAATCCGGCCGCCGCGATGCTGCTCGAAGCGATCCGCGATGATTCCTTCGGCGGCCTTGAGGAGGCGCCGCTCCGCAATCATGCGGCGGCGCATGTCGATGCCGCCCTCCGCCTCCAGCGCCGCGCGGTGGCGCACGATGGCGTCGAACAGCTCCGCCACGCCCTCGCCCCTGGCCGAACTGGTGGCCAGGACAGGCACCTTCCATCCCGGCACGCGAGCCAGCGCCAGGCCCATGATCAGCATCGCCTTGAGGTCGATGAGGGTCTTGTTGGCGTCCGGCCGGTCGCACTTGCTCACCACATGAATATCGGCGATCTCCAGCACGCCCGCCTTGATCGCCTGGATATCGTCGCCCAGCCCGGGCGCGGACATCACCACCGTGGTATGCGAGGCGCGGACGATGTCCACCTCGTCCTGGCCGACGCCCACCGTCTCGACGATCACCATGTCGAAGCCGGCGGCATCGAGGATGTCGACCGCTTCCAGCGTGCCGCGTGCCAGCCCGCCCAGCGCGCCGCGCGTCGCCATGCTGCGCACGAAGATGCCGGGATCGCCGGCGAGATCGTTCATGCGGATGCGGTCGCCCAGAATGGAGCCGCCCGTAAAGGGGCTCGACGGATCGATGGCGACGATGGCGACCTTGCGCCCCGACGCGCGGATCTCCCTGGCGAGCCGCGCCACCAGGGTGGACTTGCCGCTGCCCGGTACGCCGGTGATGCCCACCACGTGGGCGCGCCCTGCGCGGCGGTAGATTTCGTCGAGCGCCGGGCGGCATTCGGCGCTGCCCGCCTCGGCGCGCGTCAGCAGCCGCGCAATGGCATTGATCTCTCCCGCGCAGACCCGGTCGACCAGCTCCAGCGACGGGACGACTGCGGCCATGGCCTCAGTCTCCCGCCGCCAGCCTGGTGTTCAACTCGCGGAACACTTCACGGTCGTCGATCACACGCCTGGCCTTGAAGTCGGTGCGCGGGAAGGTGTCCGGCGCGACGATTTCGACCTTGGCGCGGATGCCAAGCACTTTCTGCAGGCGCTGCGCGACTTCCTGGCGCATGCCGCGTATCGTGTCATCGCCGCGCTTATAGGCCTCGCCGCGCGCCTCGACGCGCACCACCAGCTCGTCCATGGTGCCCTCGCGGCTGATGACGATGCGATGCTCGCCGCCGTAATCGGCGACCTGGTTGAGCACGGCATCGATCTCGCTCGGGTAGACGTTCTCGCCGCGTATGGTGAACATGTCGTCGATGCGCCCGAAGATGCCCTGCGGCAGGCGTGGATAGGTGCGTCCGCAAGGATTGGGGTCGTTTGCCCACAGGGTGAGGTCGCCGGAGGCTAGACGGATCATCGGCTGAGACGTGCGCTCCAGATGCGTGTATACCGGGGTGCCGCGCCGGCCGTAGGGCACGCGCCGGTACGTCGCCGGATCGCACACCTCGGTGTAGACCACGTCCTGCCAGCACAGCATGCCCTCGCCGCTCTCCTGCGAGCCGGCGACGTTCATGAACGGCGACATTTCGGCCATCGAGCCGCAGTCGAAAACCTGTGCGTTGTAGGCCTCGCGGATCTTGTCGCGCACGCCGGGCACCGAGGCGCCGGGCTCGCCGGAGAAAAACATGTGGCGCAGGCCGAAGCTGCGCGGATCGAAGCCCTCGTTGCGTGCCACTTCCGCCAGATGCAGCGCGAACGACGGCGTGCTGTAGAAGCCGGACGGCTTCATGATGTCCAGCCACAGTGCGGCGCGCGCGCTCATGCCCTGCGCGCCGGCGCCGAACGGAAAGGCCTTGGCGCGCAGGCGCTCGGCGCCTGCCAGGGCGCCCCACGAGCCCATGTACAGGCTGAAAATGGCGGCGACCATGATGGTGTCGCCGGGGCGCATGCCCATCGCCCACATGATGCGGGCATGGGCGTTGGAAATCGCGTCCCAGTCGTTGCGGCCGATGCCGAAGGCGGTGGGGCGTCCGGTCGTGCCCGAGGTGCCGTGGATGTGATGCACTTCCTCGGGCTGCACGCACAGGTAATCGCCAAAGGGCGGCACGCGGCTCTGGGCGTCCCGCAAATCCTTCTTGGTGATGACCGGAACCTTCTCCTCGAAATCATCGAGGCTCTTCAGATGATCGGGATGGAAGCCCGCTTCATCCCATTTCCGCCGGTAGAACGCGGCGTTCCGGTAGGCATAGCGCGTGACTTCCTTGAGGCGTTCGAGGATCGCCTTTTCGCGCTCCGCCGGGTGCAGGGTTTCGCGCTTGGGAAACCAGTAGCGCGACGACGGCTCCGGCATGTAGCTGTTGTCGTATTTAGGTGGAAAGGACCAGTACTCCATGGCTCCGGCTCCTGTGGGTATGCGGTGAAGCGAGGTACGCCGCGGCGGCAATCAGCGCGGGCCGCGTTCGGCCACCAGGCGCCGCACGGTAGTGACAATCTGTTCCGGCGGCGTGTCCTGAAGCAGGACTTCCTTGACGCCCATTTCCTTGAGCTTCACCACGTCTTCATCGGGCATCACGCCGCCGCCCAGCACGATGATGTCCTCCGCCTTGCGCTCCCTGAGGAGCTTGAGCAGCGCCGGGAAAATCGTCATGTGCGCGCCGGACAGCAGGCTCACCCCCAGCACGTCGACGTCTTCCTGCACGGCGGCCGTGACCACCTCTTCCGGGGAACGATGCAGTCCGGTGTAGATGACGTCCATGCCCGCGTCGCGCAGGCAGCGGGCGACGATTTTCACGCCGCGATCGTGGCCGTCCAGGCCGACCTTGGCGATCAGCACCCTGATCATTTGCTTGTCATGGTTCACCTCTTCCTCCTGTCAGTAGGCCGGGCGCCCCGGACAGCGCCGCATCCGGAATGAGCGGCACAGCGACCGTTTGCTAAAATTGGAATACGGAATACCGAATTCAATATTAGCGTTAATTTAGACGGAAACTGTCGAAAATGCAAGGCCCACCGCGGGTCCGGCACGGGCGGTATCGCGGTCGGGCCGCCGCCGGCGAGGCCATGAACAGGTCAGGCAAGAATTACATGGCGCCGCCCGGCGCCATGAACGGGAGTTGCAACGCCAGCCGGACGAGGCCACACTAGCCCGAATGGTCATCAACAACCGCTTGAAGGTGATCACCGGCGACATCACGAAGCTGGCCGCAGACGCCATCGTCAATGCCGCCAACGGGACCTTGCTTGGCGGTGGCGGCGTGGATGGCGCCATTCATCGGGCGGCCGGGCCGGAACTGCTCGAATATTGCCGCACGCTGGGCGGATGTCCGGCTGGGGACGCCAGAATCACGCCGGGTTTCCGCCTGCCGGCGAAGCATGTCATCCACACCGTGGGCCCCGTATGGCGCGGGGGCAGCCATGGCGAGCCCGCATTGCTCGCCTCGTGCTACGAAAATGTTTTCCGCCTGGCGGCGCAGCATGGCATCCGCAGCATCGCCTTCCCTGCCATCAGTTGCGGCGCATATGGCTATCCGCCCGGGGCGGCGGCGAAGATCGCCGTGGCCGAGTGCCGCAAGGCGCTGGCGGAGAACGGCGGGCTGGAGGCGGTGAGCCTGGTCGCCTTCGACCGTGAGATGGAAGAGATCCTGCGCCGCGCCGCGGAATAGGAAAGGAAAGAGCCGGGCATTTCCGGCCGCGCCCCGCTTGCATACAATCCCCCTGTCCCGCTCCCAAGAGCCACTCATGACAGACATCATCATCCGCCGCGGCCACACCATGACGCTCAGGAAGGCGCGCGAAGCTGCGGAGAAAATCGCGGGGAAACTCGACGAGGAGTTCGATCTGGCCTACGAATGGTCCGACAACGAGCTTCACTTCAAGCGCACCGGCGTCAGCGGCCAGCTTGTAGTCGGAAAGAAGGAGGTGCGCATCCGCGTGCGACTGGGATTCCTCCTCCTCGCCCTGAAACCGCGCATCGAGGCGGAGATCCACCGCTACTTCGACGAGAACTTCGGGCCGGACTCCGGCCCGGAAGTATGATCGTTCAGCCCTTCAGGGAATCTATCAGCGCCACATAGCGCTGCATCGCCTCTTCGCGGCCGGTGCCCTTGATCGCCACCCAGGCATCGTACTTGGCGCGCCCGATCAAGTCGGCAAAACCGGGGCGCTTGCCGTCAGCGTCGCCCACGGTCGCCTGCTTGTAGAGCGCATAGAGGTCGAGCAGCGTGTCATTGTCCGGACGCTCGCTCAGGGTCTTCGATCCCGCCACCGCAGCTTCGAATCTGGCTTGCAGATCACTCATTTCCCGTCTCCCGTCAGGCCGCGTCCCTCCTTGGTGTGCGGCAATTCGGCTATTATAGGCGATAGGCGTGCACACAAGCCTCCACGGGATTCCCTACATGGCAAAGCGCGAACGCATCTCCAGTGTCGACACCGCATGGCTGCGCATGGACCGGCCGACGAACCTGATGATGATCGTCGGCGTCATGATGTTCGACGGGCCCCTCGATTTCGACCGCCTGAAGCGCACCATCGAGAGCCGCCTGCTGCCCTACCGTCGCTTCCGCCAGCGCGCCGTGCAGGAGCTCACCGGCGCCTGGTGGGAGGACGACGAAAACTTCGACCTCGACTGCCACCTGCACCGGACGGCCCTGCCCGGCAAGGGGGGCAAGGAGGAACTGCAGAAGCTCGCCGCCGAACTCATGGCCACGCCGCTCGACCACAACCGGCCGCTGTGGAGCTTCCACCTCATCGAGCACTATGATGGCGGCGCGGCGCTCGTCGCGCGCATCCATCATTCCATCGCCGACGGCATCGCGCTGATCGGCGTCATGCAGTCGCTCACCGACGAATCCCCCGCCGGCCCGGAAGCGCCCGCTCCGGCGGCCCGGGAAACCGAAGACGAGGAGAACCCCTGGCGCCAGATCTTCGAGCCCGTGACCCAGACCATGGTTTCGACCATCAACCTGAGCACGCGCGTGTGGCTCAAGTATTTCGACCTGGTCATGAACCCGTCCCAGGTGGTGGATTACGGCAAGCAGGGTGTCGGCATCGCCAATGAACTGGTCACCCTGCTCATGATGCCGGCCGACTCTCCGACGCGCTTCAAGGGCAAGCCGGGCGGTTCGAAATGCGTGGCCTGGTCGGAGCCGATGCCGCTGACGGAGATCAAGGCAGTCGGCAGGGCACTGGGCTGTTCGGTGAACGATGTGCTCCTTGCCTCGGTCGCCGGGGCGCTGCGCGCCTATCTGCTGGAGAAGGGCGATCCGATCGAGGGCGTGGAAGTGCGCGCGCTGGTGCCGGTCAACATGCGATCGAACGAGGATGAAGGCAAGCTCGGCAACCGCTTCGGCA
>PNJM01000012.1 GCA_013821865.1 Rhodocyclaceae bacterium | reverse complement strand
TCGCGTTTGAAGGCTGAGGCGCGATCAATCGTCCGCATGCAAGTCTGCCATCAGGTCATCAACGCTGGCGAAACGCTTGCCTTTCCCAGCCTCAAGTTCGGCAATGGCCTTGCGCGTGGTGGCGTTAGGGGCTTTCACATCGAAGGGCATCCGGCGCTCATCAGCAATGCGCAGCATCAGCAAGCGGATGGCGTCAGAGATGGACAACCCCATTGCTTCGAGCGCATCAGCGGCACGCTCCTTGGTGCTGGTGTCGATGCGAGCGCGGACATAGGTATCGGCGGTGCTCATGGTCATTTCCCTTGAAGGTTTCAGAGGCTCTATTGTAGTCGCAATGTGACTACAGCTTAAGGGCAATGCCGGTTTGCTTACCGTGCTTTGTTGTCCGTTTTCTGAGACGACCCCAGAAAGGCCCGCCAGGGCCTCGTAGCCTAGCGGCGAGGGCCACCGGCCCGGTGAGCGTCGGGAAGGCGCTGGAAGCCCGCCAGGGGCGAGACGGGCGGCCGTGGCCGCCTGGCTCGATGCGTAGCACGACATAGCCGGTTCTCGCGGCCGCCGGCCGGGAGAATCCCCCGCAGCTTGGCCCCTCAAATGTCAAAGAGTGGATCTCATCGTCGGAAGTGGCGATGCGAGATCCAGCGGCGGCCGTCATCGTTGGATGTGGCGATGGTCGACCGTGGCCAGGACGTGGCCAGCCTCGCCGGAAGTGACGATGCTGCAGCTCGACGTGCGCGAGCTGGTGCGCGGTACTGCCTCGCCGGAAGTGGCGATGCTCGAGAAAAAAAGCCGCCTCGATCTCGGGCGGCTCCAGGGGAGGGCAGGGGGGCGATCACCGCTTGCAATGCACCAGGTCGTCGTTCACCCACGCACTTTCGACCAGGCCGTTTTCGCGCAGCTCGTCGCACGCTTCGCCTACCTGCTCGCGCCACTTCTTCGGCCGGGTGGAATCCGAGCCGCACATCAGCCGGAACGTCTCCAGCTTGAGCGGGTACGGCTCCTTGTGGGTGGCGAAGTAGTCGAACATGCGCCGCGCGGTGGGCGACAGCTTGCGGTACTTCTCCCACACGAATTTCGTGTAGTGGTCGCCGGCGAACAGCACCACGATTTCGGCGTCGATCTCGACCTGGCAGCGCGACGTGCGCTTGCCGCGATCCAGGACGCGGAAGCGCCGGATCAGCGACACCGATTCGAGCCGGCCGATGCGTTGGGATGAGAACTGCATGGCCGACGCCTGGAGCCGCGTCAGGCATTCCTCGGCCCTTGTGTAGTACCGACCGTTGATTGACCAGTCCAAGTCCTGGCAAAGCTCGTAGAACGTGAAGGAAACCGGCTCTCCGAGCGCGGTGCGCTTCGCGTACTCCAGCACCTGGGCGAATACCAGCTCGTCGTCGTCGGCGCGCAGCTCGATCCCGGTGTAGGTGATCTCCACGTCTTTGTTGACGTGGTAGATCGACTGGCCTTGCAGCGCGGCGCGCGGCACCTTCTTGTTGCGGACGGTGAAGATCGCCGACCGCCCGAAGTCGTTGGGCAGTGCCCGCATGTGATCCGGCCAGGGAGCCAGGTCGAACAGCGAGAGCTGCATGTCCTTGATCTGCTGCTTCGTGTGCTTGAGCAAGGCCGTCTGCTTGGCCTCGCTGACCTTCTCGGCCAGCTCACCGCCGGCCGTTCGCTTCTTGGTCGCCATCGCACTACTCCGTTTGTCCTGGGCCAGCGCGCCGATCTGCTCGGCCATCTTGTTCACGGCGGTGCGCGGTTCGGGCGGCAGGCCCATCGTGCGCGCAAGCTCGGCCGATTCCTGCGCCATGCGCTCGGATCGCTCGACGGCGGCACTTGCCGGCGTCGGTAGCTTCGGCGGCAAAGCCGCCTCGTTGTCGCCGGCCGTGGCCGGCAGCTCGAAGAGGGAACCGGCGGGGCGGAAGGCCCCGCCGGCGCTGCCCGAGTCCCTGCGAGCGGCGGCGGTACGGGCGGCAAGGTCGGTGGCGTCGGCTTCGCTAAGCCCGCCCTCGATGAGCTTGCGCCTGTATTCCTGCTCGTTGAACTCGTTCTGCATCTAATCTCCCTCCTAGCATACTGCCCGGCCGTGGCCGGGCCTGGCCTTACTGGCCGCCGCCTGGCGCTTTGGTGTCCAGGTATTCGATTTCCTCGGCGATGAAATCGAACCCGTATTCGGTCTTGCCGTCCTTCTCGTACTTCGTCGGCTCGATGCGGCCCTGGACGAACACCTTGGAGCCTTTGCCCAGGTACTTGCCCGCGTTCTCGGCCAGGCCGCCGAACGACTTGATGCGGAAGAAGTCCGTCTGCTCCTGCTTCGCACCGGCTGCGTTGCGCCACACGCGATTGACAGCCAGGTCGAAAACGGCGCGGGCGCTGTTTTCGCTATGGCGAACGTCGGTATCGCGGGTAAGATTACCGATAAACTGGAACAGGTTGTGGCTCATTCGTCATGCTCCTTTCGCTAATGGAGTCGTCAGTTTAGCTAAACCTGCGTCCGTGGTCAAGAACTTTAGCGGCTAAAATTTTCTGCCGCCCGCACCGAGAAGGCATACGGGCCTTGTACAACTACATCTTCTTCACGAACGTGCTCCGGCTGCTCGATGAGCGGCACATGACGAAAAAGGAGCTATCGAACAGGTCGGGGGTTTCGATCTCCTTCCTGTCCGATCTCACTACTGGCAAAGCCAACCCCTCCCTAAAGGTGATGGAGGACATTGCGCAGGCCCTTGAAACTCCCCTGCCGCTCCTGCTTGAATCGACCGACCTGGACAAAGAAGCCCTTGACACCCTGGCCGGCGGCAAGGCACCCCGAAGCCTGCCGCCAGGCTTCGAGCGCGTGGCGGCCGTGCTGCCAGAACACCAGGCGTTCATCGTCAAGAAGTGGGGCGAAGCGACAAGGAAGAAACTTAGAGGGAGTTGACGCCAGGATGTGAGAAGGGAAGGGAAGCGGCGCGGAACTGAGCCACAAGAGCCAGCCAAGTTTTAGCCGCTAAAGCCCGCCGGGGTGGCTCAACCCCCGGACAACCCATAACGCAAACGCCACGGGTTCGGCGCGAGGGCGCACGGAGCATGCGCCGCGTTGTCGCCTCTTTCGCCCCTGCAATCCGCGATGCAACGTCGCGGCCGAAGTCACCCTTGTGCGCTTCGGTGTTGCGGTCGAAATTAGTTCGGTATATCGTATGAACCTGTGTAGAATGCGCGAAACGCAACGGCATACAGGGCATACGGAATGACCGACCAGAAACCAGAACACAACAGCATCAAGGAACGGGCGAAGAAGAAGCTCGAACGCGACATGGGGCCGGAGCTGCTGGCCGCCCTCAACGATCCCAAGACCGTTGAAATCATGCTCAACGCGGACGGCAAGCTCTGGCTCGAACGCCTGGGCGAGCCGATGAAGTGCATCGGCACGCTGCGCGTCGCGCAGGCGCAAGCCATCATCGAAACCATCGCGGGCTACCACGGCAAGGAAGTCACGCGCTCCAAGCCGATCCTGGAAGGCGAGCTGCCCCTTGATGGCAGTCGCTTCGCCGGCCAGCTCCCGCCGGTTGTGCCCGCACCCACCTTCGCCATTCGGAAGAAGGCCGTCGCCATCTTCACGCTCGATCAGTACGTCGAACGCGGAATCATGACCGCGCCGCAGCGCGAGGCATTGATTGCAGTGGTGCGCGCGCACCGGAACATCCTTGTGATCGGCGGCACCGGCTCGGGCAAGACCACGCTGGTGAACGCGATCATCAACGAGATGGTGATTCAAGACCCGACCGAGCGGGTTTTCATCATCGAGGACACCGGCGAAATCCAGTGCGCCGCCGAGAACTACGTCCAGTACCACACCAGCATCGACGTGAACATGACGGCGCTGCTGAAAACCACCCTCCGCATGCGCCCCGACCGAATCCTGGTCGGCGAGGTGCGCGGCCCCGAAGCCCTTGATCTGTTGATGGCCTGGAACACCGGGCACGAAGGAGGTGCTGCAACCCTGCACGCAAACAACGCCAAAGCTGGATTGGATCGGCTCGCCATGCTCATCAGCATGCACCCCGATTCCCCGAAACCCATTGAACCGCTTATCGGCGAGGCGGTTCACGTGGTTGTTCATATCGCCCGCGTCGAAGGCTCGCGGCGCATCCAGGAAATCTTGGAGGTTTCCGGGTTCGCCAACGGCCAGTACATCACCAAAACCCTCTGACTAGGAGTTACGACCAATGCAAGCAACCTTCCCGGCATTCCGCCTCAACCGCAACGCCCTGTTCTACATGGGCCTCTTCGCCCTCCTGGCGTTCTTCCTGCTGGCCCCCCAGCACGCATTCGCCTCCGAGGGCACCGGCGGCTCTCTGCCGTATGAGAGCTGGCTGACCAACCTCCGCAACTCCGTCACCGGCCCGGTGGCCTTCGCGCTGTCGATCATCGGCATCGTGGTCGCCGGCGGCATCCTGATCTTCGGCGGCGAACTCAACGGCTTCTTCCGCACGTTGATCTTCATCGTCCTGGTCATGGCCCTGCTGGTCGGCGCGCAGAACATGATGAGCACGTTCTTCGGCCGTGGCGCGGAAATCGCCGCCCTGACCGATGGCGCGCTGCACCAGGTCAAGGTCGCCGCGCTGGACGTGGCCGGCTTCCCCGGCGAAGCCGTCATGCGCTGGGCCGAGCGCGGCCACATCGCGGGGTAAGTCATGGCTCTGCGCGCGATCCCCATCCGTAGGGCCGGCAACCGAGAAAACCTGTTCATGGGCGGGGATCGTGAGCTGGTGATGTTCTCGGGCCTGCTGGCCGGCGCGCTGATTTTCAGCGCCCAAGAAGTGAGGGCAACGGTGTTCGGCATCGCCTTGTGGTTCGGCGCGCTCTTCGCGCTGCGCCTCATGGCGAAGGCCGATCCGAAGCTGCGACACGTGTACCTGCGGCACCGCCGGTACAAGCCGTACTACCCGGCTCGCAGCACGCCCTTCCGTGACAACACGCCGAGTCAAGGGAAGCAATACAAATGATCGAAGCAATCGCAATTGCCATTGCTGTGCTCGGTGCGGTTCTGTTGCTCATCCTCTTTGCCCGCATCCGGGCTGTCGATGCCGAGCTGAAGCTCAAGAAGCATCGCGCCAAGGATGCCGGCCTGGCCGATCTGCTCAATTACGCCGCCGTGGTCGATGACGGCGTGATCGTGGGCAAGAACGGCTCCTTTATGGCCGCCTGGCTGTACAAGGGTGATGACAACGCCAGCAGCACCGAGGAACAGCGGGAAATGGTGTCGTTCCGCATCAACCAGGCCCTGGCGGGCCTGGGGAACGGCTGGATGGTGCATGTCGATGCTGTGCGTCGGCCTGCGCCGAACTACTCGGAGCGGGGCGTGTCATCGTTCCCCGACTCCGTTTCCTTCGCCATTGACGAGGAACGCCGGCGCTTGTTCGAGGGCCTGGGCGCGATGTTCGAGGGCTACTTTGTCCTGACCGTCACGTGGTTCCCGCCAGTGCTGGCCCAGCGCAAGTTTGTCGAACTCATGTTCGATGACGATGCGGTGGCTCCCGACCATACGGCGCGCACTACGGGCCTGATTGCGCAGTTCAAGCGCGAGATCACCAGCCTGGAATCGCGCCTGTCCTCGGCGGTCAAGATGACGCGCCTGCGCGGCCAAAAAGTCGTGTCGGAAGAGGGCAGGGAAGTCACGCACGATGACTTCCTGAGCTGGTTGCAGTTCTGCGTGACGGGCCTCCATCACCCGGTCATGCTGCCCAGCAATCCGATGTACCTCGATGCGGTAATCGGCGGGCAAGAGCTGTGGGGCGGCGTCGTGCCCAAGATCGGGCGCAAGTTCATCCAGGTGGTCGCCATCGAAGGCTTCCCCTTGGAGTCAACGCCTGGGGTGCTCTCGGCCCTGGCCGAGCTGCCCAGCGAATACCGCTGGTCGAGCCGCTTCATCTTCATGGATCAGCACGAGTCCTTGAAGCACCTGGACAAGTTCCGCAAGAAGTGGAAGCAGAAGATTCGCGGCTTCTTCGATCAGGTGTTCAACACGAATACCGGCTCGATCAACCAGGACGCGGCCGCGATGGTCGGCGACGCCGAGGCGGCCATCGCCGAGGTCAACAGCGGCTTGGTGGCGGCCGGCTACTACACCAGCGTAGTCGTGCTGATGGACGAGGATCGGGAGCGCCTGGCGGCCTCCGCGCTCCTGGTCGAGAAGGCCGTCAACCGCCTGGCCTTCGCGGCCCGTATCGAGACGATCAACACGCTCGATGCGTACCTGGGCAGCTTGCCCGGCCACGGCGTCGAGAACGTGCGCCGGCCGCTCATCAACACGATGAACCTGGCCGACCTGCTGCCGACAAGCTCGATCTGGACGGGCAGCGCCACGGCTCCGTGCCCGATGTACCCGCCGCTGTCGCCGGCGCTCATGCACTGCGTGACGGTGGGCGCTACGCCGTTCCGCCTGAACCTGCACGTGCGCGACCTGGGCCACACCTTCATGTTCGGCCCGACCGGCGCAGGCAAATCGACGCACCTGGGCATCATCGCCGCGCAGCTCCGTCGCTACGCCGGCATGTCGATCTACGCCTTCGACAAGGGCATGTCGATGTACCCACTCGCGGCCGGCATCCGCGCGGCCACGAAGGGCAAGAGCGGCCTGCATTTCACGGTGGCCGCCGACGATGACCGCCTGGCGTTCTGCCCGCTCCAGTTCCTCGAAACGAAGGGGGATAGGGCCTGGGCGATGGAGTGGATCGACACCATCCTGGCGTTGAACGGCGTCAACACCACGCCGGCGCAGCGCAACGAGATCGGCAACGCGATCATGAGCATGCACGCCAGCGGCGCGCGCACGCTCTCCGAGTTCTCGGTGACGATTCAGGACGAGGCGATCCGCGAGGCCATCAAGCAGTACACGGTGGACGGCTCGATGGGCCACCTGCTCGACGCCGAAGAGGACGGCCTGTCGCTGTCCGACTTCACGGTGTTCGAGATCGAAGAGCTGATGAACCTGGGCGAGAAGTTCGCGCTGCCGGTGCTGCTCTACCTGTTCCGCCGCATCGAGCGCGCACTGAAAGGCCAGCCCTCCGTCATCATCCTGGACGAAGCCTGGTTGATGCTGGGCCACCCCGCGTTCCGCGCCAAGATCAGGGAATGGCTCAAGGTGCTGCGCAAGGCCAACTGCCTTGTGCTGATGGCGACGCAAAGCCTCTCCGACGCGGCCAACTCGGGCATCTTGGACGTGATCGTGGAATCGACCGCGACCAAGATTTTCCTGCCTAACGTCTACGCCAGGGATGAGGACACATCGGCGCTCTATCGCCGTATGGGCCTCAACGCGCGTCAGATCGAAATCCTGGCGACTGCCATTCCGAAGCGTCAGTACTACTACGTCTCGGAGAACGGCCGCCGTCTCTATGACCTTGCCCTGGGGCCGATGGCCCTGGCCTTCGTCGGTGCGTCCGACAAGGAATCGGTCGCCACCATCAAGAGCCTCGAAGCCAAGTTCGGCCACGAATGGGTGCATGAGTGGCTGGCCGGCCGTGGGCTGAATCTCAACGACTACCTGGAGGCCGCATGAGCATCGCCGACACCCTCAAGGGCTTGATCTTCAAGAAGCCCGCCAACTCCGCCGAGCCGCGCGATCCGCGCCGCTCGAAGGAACCGCTCGCCGGCGGCCGCCGTGCGGGCGAGGCCGAGAACCCCTACCTGGCCGCGCGCCGCACCTGGAACGATCACGTGGGCGGCGTCGTCTCGCAGCGCCAAACCTGGCAGGTGATAGGCATCCTGTCGCTGTTGATCGCGCTGGCCGGCGTGGGTGGCGTGATCCACATCGGCAGCCAGTCGAAGTTCATCCCCTACGTGGTCGAGGTGGACAAGCTGGGCCAGACGGTGGCCGCCGGCCCGGTGCAGGCCGCAGGGAAGGCCGATCCGCGTGTCATCCACGCCGCCGTTGCGGACTGGATGAGCTGCGCGCGCATGGTGTCGCCTGACGTGGCCTTGCAGCGCAAGTGCGTGTTCAAGGCGTACTCGATGCTCGCCCCCAACGATCCGGCGACGCCAAAGATGAACGAGTGGTTGAACGGCACGCCCGATTCCAGCCCGTTCAAGCGCGCCGAGAAGGAAATGGTCAGCGTCGAGATCAAGACCGTCATCCCGCAAACGCCCGACACCTGGCAAGTCGAGTGGGTGGAAACCACGCGCGACCGCCAAGGCACGCTGAAAGGTCAGCCCGTCACCTGGCGCGCGCTCGTGACTACCTACATCGCCGAGGTCACGCCCAACACCACCGATGAGCAACTGCGGAACAACCCGTTGAGCATCTACGTGCGTGATTACTCCTGGTCCCGCATCCAATGAATTCGAGGTCATCCACCATGAAGAAAACCCTCTCCGCTTTGATCGTGGGCGCTGCTGTGGCGGTGCCCTCCCTGGCTCTGGCCGCCCCTGGCGACGACATTGCCGACAAGTATTTCAACAAGACCAACCCGACGCTGACCGCTCAAGAGCGCGCGGCGCTCGCCATCGCCAAACGGTGGGAAGCGGGGTCGGCGACCGGCATCAAGCCGGTGGCCGGCTCGGGCGGTGCCATCAAGTTCGTGTACGGCGCGCAGCAGCCGAGCATAGTTTGCGCGGTGCTCCAGGTGTGCGACGTGGCCTTGCAGCCCGGCGAACAAGTGAACTCGATCAACCTGGGCGACACGGCCAGGTGGACGGTGGAACCGGCCATCACCGGCAGCGGCGCGACCGAGGTTCAGCACCTCATCATCAAGCCGATGGACGTGGGCCTCGAAACCAGCCTGGTTGTGACCACGAACCGCCGCAGCTACCACTTCCGCCTGCGCTCGCATCGCACCGAGTACATGCCGCAAGTCTCGTTCACGTACCCCGAGGAAGCGCAAGCCAAGTGGGACGCGATCCAGCGCCGCGAGAAGCAGGAACGCACCGACAACACCCTGCCGGCGACGGGCGAGTACCTGGGCGATCTCTCGTTCGACTATGAGCTGTCCGGGTCGGCGAGCTGGAAGCCTGTGCGCGTCTACAACGATGGCCGCAAGACCATCATCGAAATGCCCGGCACGATGCAGCAGACCGAAGCGCCGACGCTCCTGGTCGTGCGCAAAGAGGGCGGCTTGTTCACCGACGACGAAACGGTGCTGGTCAATTACCGCGTGCAGGGCAATCGCTACATCGTGGACACGGTGTTTGACCACGCGATCCTGATTGCCGGTGTTGGCAGTAGCCAAGACCGCGTGACCATCAGCCGGAGGAAGTGACCATGCGCAAGATCGTCTCTCTCGCGCTGCTCGCCCTCGCCCTGGGCCTCGGCGGCTGCGCAACCACCAGCCAGTACGGCAACTTCGTCCAGTCGGCCGCGCTCGATCAGCAGAAGCTCGCCACCGACGCGGTGCAGCAGCTCGCCACGCTGTACGCGCCGGCGCGCACGCGCCTGGAGCTGCAACAGCCGACGCCCGATCCGTTCGGCCAGGCGCTCGTCAAGTCGCTGCGCGACAAGGGCTATGCCCTCCTGGAGTACGCCCCGGCCGGCGCTTCCACGCAGGCCCCGGCCTCGGCGGCATCGCAGGCGAGCGCACCGGCCACCACGGCCGCGTCGGGCGGCCTGCCGTTGCGCTACGTGCTCGACCAGGCTGGCGACTCGAACCTGTACCGCCTGACCTTGATGGTCGGCAATCAATCCATCACCCGCCCTTACCTGGCGCAAAACGGCACGTTCGCGCCGGCCGGGTACTGGGTGCGCAAGGAGTGACGCCATGACAGAAAACGCCGATCAGATGGCACCTGACGCTTCGCCTGGCGAAGTGTCCAAGAAGGCGGGCGTCCGTCGCGTCAACAACATGCCCATGTACATCCTCGGCGGCGTCCTGCTGTCGTTCGTGCTGGTCATGGCCCTGGTCGCGGCGGATCGCGCGGCCAAGCAGAACGCGCCGGCGGACGGCCCCAAGGAGAAGGCCGGCAACACGTCGATGTTCGCCAAGGAGATCGCAGGCGACAAGACCGGCGGCTTGATCGAGCCGGCAAGCCCGCTCAAGGTGCCCGACATGCCGACCGGCCCGGCGTCGGCTCCGCTGGAGATCGCGCGGCCGTCCAACCCGGACGCGCCGCCGGCCCCGCCGGCCAACCCCGGCAACCCGGGCCAGCCGGTGAACGACGACGAGGCCCAGCGCATCCGCATGGCGAAGATGCAGATGTTCGGCGAAGCCGTGAAGGCCAAGACCACCGTGCGCGTGGATGCCCCGCGTAGCAACGGCTCCGCGCCGGGTGGCCCGAGCACCTACACCGGCACGCCGCAGACGCGCGATGAAATGCTGAACCGCATCGCAGCGGTGCAGCAGCAAATCGACGCGCAGCGCAGCAACGATCCGACCGCCGCCTATCAAGCACGCCTGGCGCAGATTCGCGGCATGGGCGTCGGTGGTGGCGGCGCGGCTCCGGCCGCCGGCGGCATGGGCGCGGGCGGTGCGCCGCAGCTCCTGCAAACCTCGACCAGCGGCGGCGGGCGCAACAGCATGGCGCAGTTCGGCCAAGGTGGGCAGGGCGACCGCTGGAAGCTGGATTCGCAGCCGGAAGCGCCGCGCACACCGTTCGAGCTGCGCGCGGGCTTCGTCGTGCCGGCCACGCTCATTTCGGGCATCAACTCCGATCTGCCGGGCCAAATCATGGCCCAGGTCGCGCAGGACGTGTACGACACACCGACCGGCAAGCACCTGTTGATCCCGCAGGGATCGCGCCTCGTCGGCTCGTATTCGAGCGACGTGGCCTACGGCCAAGCGCGCGTGCTGGTTGCGTGGCAACGCATCGTGTTCCCCGATGGCAAGGCGATGGACATTGGCGCGATGCCAGGCGCGGACAGCGCGGGATACGCGGGCTTCCACGACCAGGTGAACAACCACTATGTGCGCCTGTTCGGCTCGGCCTTCCTCATGTCCGGCGTGACAGCAGGCATCACCTACAGCCAACGCCAGAACCAGGCCACAAACACCTATGGCGCACCGAGCGCCAGCAGTGCCCTAAGCGAAGCCCTCGGCCAGCAGCTCGGCCAGGTTACGGCGCAACTCATCGCCAAGAACCTGAGCATTTCGCCGACGCTGGAAATTCGGCCGGGGTATCGCTTCAACGTCGTGGTCACGAAGGACATGACGTTTTCCAAGCCGTACCGTTCCTTCGATTACTAACGCCATAGGAGAAAAGCACCATGAAGCCGAAGTTTTTAGCCGCTAAATTGGCCCTCGTCATTGCTGTTTCGAGCACGCTGGCGGTCACACCTGTGCAGGCTGGCATCCCCGTCATCGACGGCACCAACCTGTCGCAGAACATCATGACGGCCATCGAATCGGTGGCCCAGACGCTCAAGCAAATTGAGCAGTACAGCACCCAGCTCCAGCAGTATCAAAACCAACTCCAGAACACGATGGCCCCGGCCGCGTATATCTGGGATCAGGCGCAATCGACCATCAACGGGTTGATGAACGCGGTCAACACGCTGGATTACTACAAGACCCAACTCGGCAGCCTGGACAGCTACATCGGCAAGTTCCAGGACGTGAACTACTACAAGAACTCGCCGTGCTTTACGGCGGCAGGGTGCTCCGACGCGGAACGCGCAGCACTTCGGAATGTGGCCCAGCTCGCGAGCGAGTCGCAGAAGAAGGCCAACGATGCCTTGTTCAAGGGCCTCGATAGGCAGCAAACGAATCTCACGGCCGATGCAGCGACGTTGCAGCGTCTTCAATCGGCAGCGCAGGGCGCGCAGGGCCAAATGCAGGCCATCGGCTACGCCAACCAGCTCGCCAGCCAGCAGGCCAACCAGCTCTTGCAGATTCGTGGCCTGCTGATCGCGCAGCAGAACGCGATGGCAACCAAGATGCAGGCCGACGCCGACAAGGAAGCCCAGCAGGCGGCAGCGGCCGCACAACTGCGCCAGGGCAGCTACCGGGCCAGCCCGGCGCGCACCTGGTAAGGGGGATTCATGAAAGCAATCAAGGCTCTGTCCTTGGCCTCGGCCGCCCTCGTGGCGGCCTTGGTCGCCGGCTGCGACAACAAGCCGGCCACGGCCCCCATGCCGGAAGTGAACGACGAGAACTGCAAGCCCGAGAACATCGCCAAGATCGAGGACAAGGGCGTCCAGCAGGCTTTTTCGTCGCTGTGCTTGCGTCGTGGTGGGGATTTCAAGCCCAGCCCGAAACGCGAATGGTGAGGTGCTGACGATGAGAATGCCAGCCAATCTAAAAACCCTCGCCCTGCCGCTGTTCGTCTGGCTGGCGTTCTTCGCGGTCGATGCCCACGCGGCCATCGACAACGCCGGCGTGTTCGATAGCGTGCTGGATCGCTACCAGGCCGCCGCGAGCGGCTGGGCCGGTGTCATCACCACGGCCGCAACCTGGCTCTTCTGGACGCTGGTTGTGATCTCGATGGTCTGGACGTTCGGCATGATGGCCTTGCGCAAGGCCGACATTGGCGAGTTCTTCGCGGAGTTCGTCCGCTTCACGATCTTTACCGGCTTCTTCTGGTGGGCGCTAACCAACGGCCCTAACTTCGCCTCGTCCATCTATGCGTCGTTGCGGCAGCTCGCCGGCAACGCGACGGGCCTGGGCAATGCTCTGTCGCCCTCGGGCATCGTGGACGTGGGCTTTGCGATCTTCGACAAGGTGATGGATCAGTCCTCGGTGTGGTCGCCGGTGGACAGCATGGCCGGCATCCTCATGGCCGTGGCGATCCTGGTCATCCTGGCCCTGGTCGGTGTGAATATGCTTCTGCTGCTCGCGTCGGGCTGGGTGCTCGCCTACGGCGGCGTGTTCTTCCTCGGCTTCGGTGGTTCGCGCTGGACTTCCGACATGGCGATCAACTACTACAAGGTCGTCCTGGGCGTGGCCGCGCAGCTCTTCGCAATGGTGCTCCTGGTGGGCATCGGCAAGACCTTCCTCGATGACTACTACTCGCGCATGAGCGCCGGCATCAGCCTCAAGGAAATGGGCGTGATGCTGATCGTCGTCATCATCCTCTTGGCGTTGGTCAACAAGATTCCGCCGCTCATCGCCGGGATCATCACCGGCGCGAGCGTGGGCGGTGCCGGCATCGGCCAGTTCGGTGCAGGTGCTGCGTTGGGTGCCGCAGGCATGGCAGCAGCAGCGGCCGCGACCGGCGGCGCCGCTCTGGCCGCCGGCGCAGCCTCGGCCGCCGGTGGTGCCTCTGCCGTCATGGCCGCCTTCTCGAAGGCCAATGAGAACGTGTCGGCAGGCACGGACGTTATGTCGGCCTTCTCGGGCGGCGGCAGCTCGGGCGGCGGTGCGGGCGGCGGCGGCGACGCCGGCACCGGCAGCACGCCCTTCGCTCAGGCTGCGGGCTTTAGCGGCAGCTCCGGCGGTGGCTCTTCGTCGGGTGGCGGCAGCCCCTCGACCGGCAGCAGCTCGGGCAGCTCGAAGGGCGGCGATAAGGGCGGCGGCAAAGCCGACGCCGGCGGCCAGGGCAGCAGCTCGACGGCCAGCACCGGCAGCAGTGCCGACAAGGCCGCCAAGAACGAACCCAAGCCCGCCGGCGGGGCAGGGCAAGGGCAGCAGGCCGCACCGGGCAGCACCGGCCCCGGCTTGCTCGCATCGGCCGCATCGGCCCTCGGCACGGCCGGCCGCATCGCCGCCGACGCCGGCGCGAACTTGGCGAAGGGAACCGCCGATGTTGCCAAGGCCAAAGCCGCGAGCCTGCGCGAAGCCGCAGCCGAGCGGATCGCCGACACCACTGGCGGAAAGATCGCCGCCGCGATCAAGGCGCAAGGAAGCGGCACGGCCGAGAACATCGACGTGCCCGACCAGCAGCCCGCGCCGAGCTTCGGCGACAACAGCCTGGCAGGCGGCCCTGCCGATGCCGATCCCGAGTCCGAAGTAGCTGCGTTCGCCAACCGCGAGCAAGGCCGCGACGGCACAACTGCGTAACCAAGGAGAGTCCAACCATGAAGAAGAAACTGTTTGCCCTGGCCGCCCTCGTGGCAGCCCTCGGATCGACCGCCGGCACGGCCAGCGCGCAAGACGTGCTGACCGGCGACACGCGCCTGGCCTGCGAGGCGATCCTGTGCCTGTCGTCGGGCACGCGCCCGAGCGAATGCACGCCGTCGCTGTCGCGGTACTTCAACATCACGAAGCGCAAGCTGTCGGACACGATCCGCGCCCGCCTGAACTTCCTCCAGCTTTGCCCGGTGGCGAGCCAGACGCCGGAAATGCAGTCGCTCGTGTCGGCGATCTCGCGCGGCGCTGGCCGTTGCGACGCGCAGTCGCTGAACTCGACGTTGGTGATGTGGACGGGCGGCTACGACGATGGGCGCACGTACATCAGCAACCAGTTGCCTGACTACTGCGGGGCCTACACCGGCCACGCCTACACCGACTTCGCCAGCAGCGGCACGCTGCCGCGCTATGTCGGGACGCCAGAGCGGGGCGGGTATTGGGTCGAAGCGCGCGACTATGACCGCGCCTTGGCCGAGTACAACGAACGCATCCGGCGCGAGGACGAAGAGCGCCGCCGTCAGTCCTGGCTGAACTGAGGGAGGGGAGGGCATGCCGTTCTTCGCCGATCTGCCGCCGCAGCTCCAGGAGCGCGTCGTCTGCTCGATCTCGGCCGCCGTCAAGTACGAGGTGCCGGTCAACATCGTGTTGGCCGTCGCCGAGAAAGAGGGCGGCAAGCCGGGCCAGTGGGTGCGCAACTCGAATGGCACGCATGACGTTGGCCCGATGCAGTTCAACACCGCGTACCTGGGCGACCTGGCCCGATACGGCATCACGGCGAACGATGTGGCGGCTGCCGGCTGCTACTCGTTCGACCTGGCCGCCTGGCGGCTGCGGATGCACATCCGCAACGACAAGGGCGACCTCTGGACGAAGGCGGCGAACTACCACTCGCGCACGCCGCAGTACAACGCGGTGTACCGGGCCGACTTGATGCGCAAGGCGTCGAAGTGGGCCGATTGGCTCGAAGCTCGGTTCGTCACGCTTGACGTGACGAAGGCCGGGGCCACGCCCTCGACGCCCAGCCAGCCCGCGACGGTGGCCCAGCGGGCGACGCCGGCGGCCAGGCCGGCACCAGCACCCCAGCAGGCCGCCCCAGCGGCCGCAGCAGCTCGCAGCGTGTCGGTGGCCGGCTACGTGCCCCGCACGGTGTCTTTCAACACTTCACGCGAGGGGTCGGCCGAGTAGGCCGGCTCTTCCGATTTAGCGGCTAAACATGGACAAATTCCACGCCTTCATGATGCGGTACACGCTGGGCGTCGGCCGGTTGCTTCAAGCCTATTGCAAGTGGGCGGAAGGGCAGGCCAAGAACCAGCTCGATTTGCTTCTGCTGGGCCTCGGCCCGATCTTCGCCTTGGGCCTTCTGCTGTGGGCGCTGCCGGCGTGGATCGGCAAGCCCATCGCCTTCGTGCTCTCACTGCCAGCGCTCTACATCATCTTCCTGGTGCTGCGCGCCTACGCGATTCGCGGGGGCCGGCGCTGATGAAGGCCCTGCGGATTCCTGATGGAACCGTCGAAGCGTTGAAGTGGCTCGCACTGGTTCTCATGACCGGCGATCACGTCAACAAGTACCTGTTCAACGCGACGCTGCCGGTGCTGTTCGAGGCCGGCCGCGTGGCGCTCCCCCTTTTCGTGTTCGTCCTGGCCTACAACCTGGCCCGGCCGGGCACGCTCGAACGCGGCGTGTACGGCCGCACCATGTCGCGCCTGGCGATGTTCGGCGCGCTGGCCTCCGTGCCCTTCGTGGCCCTCGGCGGCCTGTACGCCGGTTGGTGGCCGCTCAACGTGATGTTCACGCTGCTGGTCGTCACGGCCACGGCTTACCTGGTCGAACGTGGCGGCAAGCTGCACCTGGCGGCCGCCGGCGTGGTGTTCCTGGTCGGCGGCAGCTCGGTCGAATATTGGTGGCCGGCCGTGGCTTTCGGCCTGGCGGTGTGGTCGTACACGCGCCGGCCGAGCTGGGCCGCCGCGGCGGTCGCGGTGCTGGCCTGCGCGGCCCTGTGGTTCGTCAATCGCAACCTGTGGGCCTTGGCAGCCCTGCCGGTGCTCTTCCTGGCCTCGCGGGTGGATGTGCGCGTGCCGCGCCTGCGCTGGGCCTTCTACGCCTATTACCCGCTGCACCTGGCCTCGCTCTGGTTGATCCGCATCCCCATGAGCAAGGCCGGCTACCTGTTCTTCTGATTGGAGTCCTGCCCCATGCGAAAACCCGTTCTTCTGGCCCTCTCTCTGGCGTTCCTGGTCAGCGCGCAAAGCGCACTGGCCGCCGGCGACGCCGGCAACTTCGGCACGCCGATCAAGTCCGGCGTATCGGTGTCCTTCCCCGACAGCAGCGCGACATTCCAGCCGACGCCAGAGGCCCTGGAGCTGCTGGCCGACGCTAGGAATGCGGCGATCATCTACATCAGCGGGCGCACCAGCACACTACGGCCCAGCGCGGCCGATGAGGCCCTTGCACTACGCCGTGCGCTCTCGGCCAGGTCGTACTTGGTGGCGCGCGGCGTCTCGCCGCTCAAGATCATGGTGAACTTCGCATCGGCCGCCGATTTCGTGGCAGACAACTCGACGGCCGAGGGCCGGCGCGAGAACCAGCGCGTGGACATTGAGGTGGTCTACATCCCCACCTACTGAGCGATCCGGCATCGCCATTCCTGGCGGTGCTGCAGGTCGCTCCAGCAGCTTCGCATCGTCGGCTCTGACGATGCAGGCCCGGCCGGCTTCCCTTGACAGCATCGCCATTTCTGACGATGCTGGCCAAGTCCCGATTTACTCCAGGAAGAAGGCCATGAGATACCCCGGCGGCAAGGGCGGTGCCGGCGTCTACCAGACGATCATCAACAACATCCCGCCTCACGACACGTACATCGAAACGCACCTGGGCGGCGGCAACATCCTGGAGCGCAAGCGGCCCGCTGCCCGCAGCGTCGGCATCGACGTTGATCCCGAGGTGATCGAGGTCTGGCAGCAGCTCGACGTGCCCGGCCTGGAGCTGCACCACGGCGACGCCGTGGCCTGGCTGGAGTCCCACCAGTTCACCGGCTCCGAGTTCGTCTACGCCGATCCGCCCTACGTGATGGACAGCCGGCGCGGCGGCAAGCTATACCGCCACGAATACGACGACGCCGACCACGTGCGGCTGCTCGACGTGCTGGCCGGCTTGCCGTGCGCGGTGATGGTGTCGGGCTACAGCTCAACGATCTATGACAGCTCTCCCTTGGCGTCATGGAGAACCATCGACTTCAACGCGATGACGCGCGGCGGCATCGCTATCGAACGGCTGTGGATGAACTACCCCGAGCCGGCCGAGCTGCACGATCTGCGCTACCTCGGCAGCAACTTCCGCGAGCGCGAGCGCATCAAGCGGAAGAAAGCCCGCTGGCAAGCGAAGCTCGCCAAGCTCGATCCGCTGGAGCGGGCGGCGATCATGGAATGCCTGCGCGAGCTGGAGGCGGCCGAGTAGGTCACGCCTGCGCCTGGTTGTGCAGCGCCCATACGCGCTTGACCTGGCTTTCACTGCACCCGGCCAGCCTGGCTGTCGTTTTCAGAAGGCGACTGCACGAAATATCAGGAGTCGGCTGCACTGCCAGAACTGGCCGCCTGCAAGGCAGCGTAGAGAGCGGTTTTTCCTACCTTGAGGCGTGCGGCGGCCTCGCGGACATTCAAGCCGTTGGCGACAAGCTCCCGCGCTCGTTGCAACTTGTCGGCAGTGACAACCGGCTTGCGTCCGCCTTTGCGCCCGCGTGCGGCGGCAGCGGTCAACCCGGCCTTGGTGCGCTCGCGGATCAGGTCGCGCTCGAACTGGCCCAGCGCACCGAACACATGGAAGATGAGCCGTCCGCCCGGCGTGGTGGTGTCGATGTTTTCAGTCAACGAGCGGAAGCCGACGCCCCGTGCTTCCAGCTTGCCGACCGTCTCAATCAGGTGCGGCAGGGAGCGGCCAAGCCGATCCAGCCGCCAGACGACCAGCACATCGCCATCGCGCAGATAAGCCAGCGCATCGGCCAAGCCGGGCCGGTCTGCCTTGGCCCCGGATGCCGTGTCCTCGAAAACCCGTTCGCAGCCTGCATTGCGCAGCGCATCCGTCTGCAAGGCGGTGTCCTGTTCCGCCGTCGATACCCGCGCATAGCCGATGAGTGCCATTTCCGCCCATTTGTCCGTTATACCGTCCGCCTATCTTATTGTCCGTCATCCCGTTGCGCAAGATGTTTTCGGACAGGCGTCCGGTTTGGCCGCCTAATGATCGTTTGGCGGACAAGGCGACTGGCATCAGCCGAACAGCTCGCTATGGGAGCCAAGCCGCGCCAGTCGCAGGGTGTCGGCGTCGGACTTGCGGTAGATCAGCAGCAGGTCGGGCTTGATGTGGCATTCGCGGTAGCCCGCCCAATCGCCGGAAAGATCGTGGTCGCGGTATCGCACATCCAGGGGCTGATCGGTCGCCAGCGCGACCAGAACCGGCTTGAGGTCATCATTCGTGCAGCGGACTCCTGATACTGTTCGTTCAATAGACGACTGCACAACAGCCTTCAAACCGCGTTGTCTGGTGCAGTCGTCTTCTGAAAATGACATTATCTTGGCCGGGTCGTTATTGTCACACGCGAGACGCCGAAGTGAGAGGCCACCTCGGTCTTGGTCATCATCGGGTCCATGAGCATCGCTGCTGCCTTCCGAACATCAGCCTTGGACAGCTTGAGGCGGCGCCCGCCCATCCGTCCCCGTGCACGGGCAGCCGCCAAGCCAGCGACGGTGCGATCCCGGATCAGGTTGTGCTCAAACTCGGCCAGTGCGCCGAACACGTGAAAGACCAGCCGTCCTCCAGCAGTAGTCGTATCGATACTTTCGGTAAGGGACTGAAAGCCGATCCCGCGCCCTTCCAGGCCGTGGACGATCTCCACCAAGTCCTTGAGGGACCGGCCGAGGCGATCGAGGCGCCAGACCACCAACGTGTCGCCCTTGCGCAGCGTCCGCAGGCAGGCCTCCAGCTGCGGGCGCTCGCGAACCTTCCCGGACATCTTTTCCTGGAACACCTGTTCACACCCAGCAGCCTCCAGCGCATCGAGCTGCAGCTCGGGCTTCTGGTCCTGCGTGGAGACCCGGGCGTAACCAATGCGCATCGTAAAGGCACCCAAACTGTACGTTGAAAACTGTACAAGGTACCTTTACGCTGAACAAGGCAATCCGTCACAGTTTTTGTG
>PNJM01000011.1 GCA_013821865.1 Rhodocyclaceae bacterium | reverse complement strand
AAGAGATCGGCGAAAGCTACCAGGCCATTGTGGACACCGCGCCGGGCAGCGTGCTCGTCGTGGATAGCGCGGGCATCATCACCATGGCCAACAGCCACGCCGGGCAGATGTTCGGCTACGGCCACGGCGAGTTGATCGGTCTTTCAGTCGATGCGCTGGTGCCGGACTCCCTGCGCGCAGGGCATGCCGCGCTGCGCGCCAGCTACCACGAGCGGCCGACGCAGCGCCGCATGGGGGGCGGGACCGGCTCGGCCCTGCGCGTACGGCGCAAGGACGGCAGCGAATTCACCGCCAGCATCAGCCTCGGCCCGCGCCAGACGTGCAACGGCCTGATGGTGACGGCGATCATCCACGACGTCACCGATGCCGTGCAGCGCGAAGCCGAGGTGCAGCGGGTCAACCGCGCCCTGCGCCTGCTCTCCGCGGCGAACCAGGCCATGCGCGGCGCGGCAAGCCAGATCGAACTGCTCGATGAAATCTGCAACATCATCATCCACGTCGGCGGCTACCGCTTCGCCTGGATCGGCTATCCGGAGAACGATGACAAGAAGACCGTCACGCCCGTCGCCTTCGACGGCTTCGAGGACGGCTTCCTCACTGAAGCGACGATGACCTGGGACGGTTCCCCGACCGGGTGCGGCACTGCCGGCACGGCCATCCGCAGCGGCCAGCCGGTCATCGTGCGCAACATCGCCCAGGAGGGACGGCTCGGACCGTGGCGCGAGATGCTGCTGCGCCGCGGCTATGCCTCGGTTGCCGCCTTTCCGCTGCGGTTCGATGGCCGCGTCGGCGCCGCGGTGATCATCTATTCATCCACCGAAAACGCCTTCGGCCCCGGGGAATGCGCGCTGCTTGAAGACCTCGCCGCCGACATCGGCTACGGCATCGGCGCGCTGCGCGCCTCCGAAAGCCGCACCCAGACCGAGGCGGCGCTGCGCCGCAGCGAATCCACGCTGGCGCGGGCGCAGGAGATTGCCCACATCGGCAGCTGGGAGTGGGATCTCGAAACGAATGCCATAAGCTGGTCGGCCGAGGCTTACCGCCTCTTCGGCTTCGAGGCGGGCGAAGTCGTGCCCGATTTCAGCATGGTTCTGGCGCGCACCCATCCTGACGACCGCGCCGCGCTCAAGGAAAAAACGAAGACCGTCCGGGCCGGCGAGGTCAGCGCCGCCGTGCTCGATTTCCGTGTCGTCTGGGAGGACGGCACGACGCGCTCGCTCCATATGCAGGCCGAGGTGGAGTTCCACGACACGGGCCCGTTCCGCGTCGTCGGCGTGCTGCAGGACATCTCGGAACGCAAGCGCTTCGAGGAAAAACTGGCCGACCTCGCCAGTCACGACGCCCTCACCGGCCTGCCCAACCGGCATCTGCTCAACGACCGCCTCGAGCAGAGCCTGGCGCATACCCGCTACACCAACCGGATTCTGGCCCTGGTGTTCGTGGACCTCGACCGCTTCAAGATCATCAACGACACGCTCGGCCATGACGCCGGCGACCAGTTGCTGAAGGAAATCGCCGCGCGCCTGAGTTCCTGCCTGCGCGAGGGCGACACGGTGGCACGGCAGGGCGGCGACGAATTCGTCGTCGTTCTCACCGACCTGGCCAAGGCCGAGGACGCCGCCTTCGTCGCGCAGAAAATGCTCGATTCGCTGGCGCCGCCCTGCCACCTCTGCGGCCACGAAGTGGTGCCCGCCGCCAGCATCGGCATCGCGCTCTATCCGCGCGACGGCGGCAATATCCAGGAACTGATGATGAGCGCGGACAAGGCCATGTACGCCGCCAAGCAGGCCGGGCGAGGACAATACCGCTTCTTCGACCCGGAGATGAACCGCGCCGCCACCGACTGGCTGGAGGTCAGCTCGGAACTGCATCATGCGCTGGCGCGCAACGAGTTCGAGCTGCACTACCAGCCCAAGGTGAACCTGCGCAGCGGCGCCATCACCGGGGTGGAGGCGCTGCTGCGCTGGCGCAATCCGCAACTGGGCCTGGTGCCGCCCAACAAGTTCATCCCCATCCTCGAGGAGACCGGGCTGATTCTGGAAGTGGGCGAATGGGTCATCGCGCGCGCCTGCCGCCAGGCGCGGCTGTGGCAGGAACAGGGACTGCCGCCGCTGCGCATCGCCGTCAATCTTTCACCGCGCCAGTTCCAGCAGCGCGGCCTCGCCGAGCGCATCCGCGCCATCATCGACCAGCCGGATTTTCTGCCCGAATACCTCGAACTGGAAATCACCGAGAGCATGGTGACGCAGAACGTCGAGCGCGCCATCGCCATGCTGCAGGAACTGCGCCGGATCGGCGTGCACCTGGCCATCGACGATTTCGGCACCGGCTATTCGTCGCTGGCGGTGCTCAAGCGCTTCCCGGTAAGCTGCCTGAAGATCGACCGCTCCTTCGTGCGCGACGTGCCGCACGATCTTGACGACGTGGCCATCACGCGCGCGGTCATCCTGCTCGCTCACAGCATGGGCCTGTCGGTGGTGGCGGAAGGCGTCGAGACGGAAGCGCAGCGCGCCTTCCTGGTGGATTGCGGCTGCGACGAAATGCAGGGCTTCCTGTTCTCCAGGCCCCTGCCGGCGACGGAACTTGCCGAACGCGTGCTCGGCCACCTGGCGACGGCGCTGGCTGCCTGATCAGGCCTTGCCGATGAGCCCGCCGGTCGGCGAGCTGGGCGAGGCGGCGTAGAACTTCTTCGGCATGCGGCCGGCGAGATAGGCCTCGCGCCCCGCCTCTACCGCCTTCTTCATCGCCCCTGCCATCAGCACCGGATTCCGCGCGCCGGCGATGGCGGTGTTCATGAGTACGCCGTCGCAACCCAGCTCCATGGCGATGGCCGCGTCGGAGGCCGTGCCCACGCCGGCATCCACCAGCACCGGCACCTTGGCATTCTCGACGATGAGGCGCAGGTTCCACGGGTTGAGGATGCCCATGCCCGAGCCGATGAGCGAAGCGAGCGGCATCACGGCGACGCAGCCGATCTCCTCCAGCCTTTTCGCCTGGATCGGATCGTCGGCGCAGTACACCATCACCTTGAAGCCATCCTTCACCAGCGTCTCGGCTGCCTTGAGCGTCTGCGGCATGTCGGGGAACAGCGTCTTCGCATCGCCCAGCACTTCCAGCTTGACCAGGTCGTGGCCGTCGAGCAGCTCGCGCGCCAGGCGCAGCGTGCGCACCGCGTCATCGGCTGTGTAGCAGCCGGCGGTATTCGGCAGCAACGTGTATTTCGACGGCGGCAGGATTTCCAGCAGGCTCGGCTCGTCCGGGTCCTGACCGATATTGGTGCGCCGGATCGCCACCGTGATGATCTGGCTGCCCGCAGCCTCCACCGCCGCTTTCGTCTCGGCGAAATCCTTGTACTTGCCGGTGCCGACGAGCAGGCGCGAGGAATACGCCTTGCCGGCGATGAGGAGGGGATCGTGGGTCATGGGATTCGTTTCAAGTTAGCCGCCGCCGACGGCGACGACGATCTCCAGGGTGTCGCCATCGGCGAGCCGGGTCTCGGCATGAAGGCTCTTCGGCACGATCTCGCCGTTGCGCTCGACCGCCAGGCGCTTGCCTTCCAGCCCCATCTCGCGCAGCAGCCCGGCCACCGAAGAGGCTGCCGCAAGCGCGCGGTTCTCGCCATTCACCCGGATTTCCATCGGAAAATTCTAACATGCCCGCATCCCGCCCCGCCTTGAGAAGCGTGCGCGTTAGGCAGTAGAATGGCGCCTGCCGCGGGCGTCGTATAATGGCATTACCTCAGCTTCCCAAGCTGATGACGAGGGTTCGATTCCCTTCGCCCGCTCCAGCCAATGAAGAAGGGGACTACCCGGAGTCCCCTTTCCTTTTGAATGCCACGCCCGGAACACCCTTGTCAGGAGCAAGCCTCAATCCTTCGGACTCGGCTTAATTCCGGGCGCAGCGATCGGCTGCCAACTCAGGCGGGCAAGTAGGGCTTCTGCCGGCCAGGGTCCTTGGATTTGACCTTGTGGGTCACCAGAGCCGCCAAGGCGTTCAGACCCCTCCCCAGCGCATCCCAACCAGCCGCCAGGTAGGCGCCTACCGCTTCGCTGCGCAGACGCCGGGCTTCGGCGATATAGACTTCGATTTCAGCATAATCTTTCATTTTCGATCTCCTTCTTGAGTCGATGTCGCGGCCTTCGATTTGCCCTTGTGGGTTGAATTCCGGGGCCGCATGAACAATGTACGGCTATTGCTGCGGTGCAACAAACGATTTATAGTTAAGTGACAAATTAGGAAATCTAAGCCATAAAGCCATGGGGTATCGCCTGCCACCACTCAATGCCTTGCGCGCCTTTGAAGCCTCGGCCCGGTACCTGAGCTTCAAGAAGGCGGCCGAGGAACTGCACGTTACGCCGGCGGCGGTCAGTCACCAGATCAAGGCGCTGGAGGAATATCTGGGGATGCCTTTATTCCGGCGCCTGACACGGGCCCTCGAACTCACAGAGGAAGGGAGGGCGATGCTGCCCAAGCTGCAGGAGGGCTTCGAATGCCTCGCTGCCGCCGTCGAACGGACGCGGCACCACAAGACGGGCGGCGTCCTGACCGTGAGTGCGCCGCCCTCCTTCGCGGCCCGCTGGCTCATGCCGCGACTGCAGCGCTTTACCGGGGCCCATGCGGACATCGAACTGCGGCTGTCTACGAGCCTGGCCACCATCGACGGCCGGGACGGCGCCCCGGCGGAGAGCGAACAGCTGGATTTGCGGGATGCCGGCTCGGACGTGGAAATCCGCTTCGGCAGCGGGCGTTATGGCGGCCGGCGCACGGACCGCATCTTCGGCGTGTCCTATGTGGCGGTGTGCAGCCCGCTGCTGCTGAAGGGAATGCGCCCGCTGCGCACCCCGAAGGATCTGCGCCACCACGTGCTGATCCATGACGATACCATCCCCGACGCGGACCAGCGCCTCAGTTGGGAGGAATGGCTGAGGGCGGCGGGGGAAACCGGGGTCGATGCAACGCGGGGGCCACATTTCAGCAACGCCGGCCTCGCCATCGAGGCGGCCATGGACGGGCTGGGCGTCGCCCTGGCGCTGCGGCCCCTCGCGGCGGCGGACGTGGCGGCGGGCCGCCTGGCGATCCTCTTCGACATCGCCGTACCTTCCCCCTACGCCTACTGGCTGGTGTGCCCCGAGGCGACGGCGGAGCGGCCCGCGGTGGCGGCCTTCCGGGACTGGCTGCTCGCCGAGGCGAAATCGGAAAGTTGACTGCCTCGCCTTGGGGCGGCCCGACGCCGAGGCTAAAGTTCGCGCAGGCTGCGGTAGCGACCGCCATGAAAGACCAGCGGCGCAACCTCCTGACGGCTGAAGCGCTCGACGCGGCCGATGAAAATGAGGTGGTCGCCGCCGGCATGCCGCGCCTCGTTGCGGCATTCGAGGACGGCACAGCAGCCGGGCAGAAGCGGTGCACCGCCGAGACCGCCGCGCCAATCGATATCGTCGAACTTGTCGCTGTTGCGCTGGGCGAAGCGCTCCGAAACCACCTGCTGGTCAGCTGCCAGCACGTTCACCGCGAAGTGGCTCGCCGCCCGGAACGCATCGACGTTTGGCGAATCCAGCGACAGGCTCCAGAGTACCAGCGGCGGATCGAGCGAAACGGTATTGAAGGAATTCACCGTCAGGCCGATGGCGCGGCCGTCGGGGTCGAGCGCGGTCACCACGGTGACGCCGGTGGCGAAGGCGCCGAGCGTGTCGCGCAGCGCGCGATGGTCGTTCTCCGCCCTGCTCCACGGACTGACCAAATGCGGTTCGTAAGGCTTGTTCATCAATTGGGTTGCGGGTATCCCCGTCGAATACTTTAGAATTCAAATGAGACTAACCGCCCCGCGCCCTCCTGGCAAGCCCTTCCGGGCGAACCCCTTTCATGCACATGGTTAATGCGGCTCGGACGAACTTCGCACAAGCCCTGATCCGCTGGCAGAAAAGCGCCGGGCGCCACGACCTGCCTTGGCAGCAGCAGGGCCGCGCACGCGATCCCTACCGCGTCTGGCTCTCCGAGATCATGCTGCAGCAGACGCAGGTGGCGACGGTGATTCCCTACTACCTTCGCTTCCTCGCCCGCTTTCCCGATCTCGCCAGCCTCGCCGCGGCGCCGGGCGAGGACGTCATGGCGCTGTGGAGCGGTCTCGGCTACTACGCGCGGGCGCGCAACCTGCAGCGGGCGGCACGGGAGGTCATCGCAAAACACGATGGCCGCTTCCCGCGCCGGATCGCGGACATCGCGAGCCTGCCCGGAATCGGCCGCTCGACCGCCGCCGCCATCGCCGTGTTCGCCTTCGGCGCGCGCGCCGCCATCCTCGACGGCAACGTCAGGCGCGTGCTGACGCGCGCCTTCGGCCTCGCCGGCTTTCCCGGC
Source organism: Rhodocyclaceae bacterium (assembly GCA_013821865.1). Classification (GTDB taxonomy): domain Bacteria; phylum Pseudomonadota; class Gammaproteobacteria; order Burkholderiales; family Rhodocyclaceae; genus Desulfobacillus. The sequence continues at coordinate 13,119 of PNJM01000011.1, read as the reverse complement.
GACAAGGCGGTGGAACAACGCCTGTGGGCGCTGGCCGAATCGCTGCTGCCGAGCCGCGACCCGGTCGCCTACACGCAGGGACTGATGGATCTCGGCGCGACGCTGTGTACGCGCGGCAAGCCGCGCTGCGGCGACTGTCCCGTCGCGATGCTGTGCGTGGCGCGGCGGGAAAACCGTATCGCCGAACTGCCAACGCCGCGGCCAAGCCGCGCCACCCCGCAACGCGCCGTGACCCTGCTGGTGCTGCGCAGCCGCCGCCGCGTCCTGCTGGAGCAGCGCCCGCCCAGGGGCATCTGGGGCGGACTGCTGTCGCTGCCCGAACTGCCCGCCGGAAACCGGAATCCGCGCCGTTATGCCGAGCGCCGCTTCTGCTGCGAAATAGCAGCTGTCACGCCGCTGCCCGTCCTGCGGCACGGTTTCACGCATTTTCGACTGGATGTCGCGCCGCTGCTGTGCGAGGCAAGCGGAACGGGAACACCGGACGGATGCGTCTGGCTAAGCTTGAAAAAGCTCGCCGCAGCGCCGCTGCCGGCGCCGATCAGGAAGATTCTGGAAAGCCTCACTTGACCAGGCCGCGCTGGGCAAGAAACTTGTGCACGATTTCCAGTCGGGAAACCGGATCCTCCAGCTCGAGCAGTTTCTGCCGCGCGATCGCCGGGATCGGCAGCAGCTCGGAGAAGCGGTAGCCGACCCAGGCCGCATCGTCGAAGTAATGCGGCGGCGGCAGGCGCTCGGCGCCGGCGTCGGCCGCCATCGCCTGCAACAGCGGCACCAGCGCGGCGAGCGATTCCGGCACCGGCAGTTCAACTTCGGCGGCGATCGGCTCGACGCGGGCATGAATCAGCCCTTCGCGGTCCGCTTCCTGCCCGAGAATGCGGAAGCGCCCCTCGCCGCGTACCGCGATGTTCAGCACGCCCAGCTGCGCCATGTCCCAGGCGGCGATGCGCGCCGTCACCCCCACCTTGTGCGGCACCGCCGGCGCACCCACCTCGCTGCCTTCGGCAATGAGACAAATGCCGAAGGGCTGCTCGTTCTTCATGCATTCCTTCACCATAGACATGTAGCGCTGCTCGAACACGCGCAGGCTCAGCGCGCCGCCGGGAAACAGCACGGCCTGGAGCGGGAAGATCGACAGCTCGGCCGGCTGCGGCGCAGCCGTGCGCCGGGGAGAATGTTTGAAAATGGGCAAGATACAGCTTTCGGTTCGAGTGATCAGTTTTCCCCGTCGCCCCAGCGCCGCATGAGCTGGTGCACGACGCCGAGCTGGTCGAGGATGCGCGCGACGACGAAGTCGACCATGTCCTGCACGCTCTGCGGGCGATTATAGAAGCCGGGGCTGGGCGGCAGGATCACCGCCCCGGCGCGCGCGAGACGCAGCATGTTCTCCAGGTGGATCTGCGAGAACGGCGTCTCGCGCGGCACGAGGATGAGCTTGCGGCCCTCCTTCAGCGCCACGTCGGCGGCGCGCTCGATCAGATCCTTCGACAGCCCGGCGGCGATCGAGGCCAGCGTACCCATGGTGCACGGGCAGACGACCATCGCATCGGGCGGATTCGAGCCGGAAGCCGGCGGCGCGAACCATTCCTCGCGGCCATAGACCTTCAGCCGACCCGGCGCAGCCTTGAAGCGCGCCGCCAGAGCCATCTCCGCCTCGGCCGCGCGCGCCGGCAGGGCGATATCCATTTCCTGCCGGGCGACGATCTGCGCCACCTGCGAGTAGAGCAGCTGCACGTTCACACCGCCCTGGAGCAGGCATTCGACCAGGCGCATCCCGTAGGGCATGCCCGAGGCGCCGGTAAAAGCGACGGCGATGGTTTTCATGACTTTCCGGTTTGCAGCAGCCTGGCTGCTGCAAGTCCGTTGGCCAGGCCGAACACCAGCGCGGCCAGCGCGAACACCGGCACGAGGTAGAACAGGCCGTCGTGCGGCACCAGCCACAGGCGGGCGACGACCAGCTGGCCGGCGATATGGGCGAAAGCGGCAAAGAGGCTCTGGCTCACCGGCCCGAACCAGCGCGCCGGCAGGTGCATGGCGAAGCCCAGCACGGCCAGGCTGAAGACGGCGCCGGCCAGGCTGAGAAAGAAGCCCGGCGCAAGGAACTGGCCGAGCAGCAGGCTGCCGGCGACTACGCGCAGCAGCGACACCCAGATTGCCTCGCGCCAGCCGTAGCGCGCCAGCACGACGAGCGTGATGATGTTGGCCAGCCCCGGCTTCACGCCCGGCAGCGGCGAGGGAATCGCCGCCTCGACGACGGACAGCGCGATGGCCGCGGCGGCGTAGCGCGCAATGCGGTGGTCATCCGCCGTCGGCGTGAGCTCAATAGGCGAGCGTGTCATGGCTGGACGTCCGTCCGACGAGAGCGAGACTGACGTGGTTCGGCGCACAGATGGCAATGGAATTGGCCTGCGTCAGCCAGCCCTGGCGCACGCAGTACTGGCGCGGACCCGGGTCGGCGGCGACACGGGCGCGGCCGGGCTGCACTTCGATGGTGGTGACGCCGAGCGGCCCGGCCACCTCGATGCGCTTTGCCGCGGAGAGCGGCAGCGCGGCGACGATGGTGCCGTCGCGCTTGACCACGGCCTTGTCCGCCGCACCGCCGGAGAGCGCCAGCGGCGCCAGCGCGGCGGCGAAGGAGACCGCGAAGGCGAGAACGAGCCAGTCGCCCGGCCGGATGAGTTGCAGCAATGCTTTCAATTGGGAGCACGCCCTAGGAAATCGCCCTGTGGCGCACCAGGACACGGGCGTGGTCGCGGAATTCGCGCAGCAGCCATTCGGCGAGATAGACGGAACGGTGCTGGCCGCCGGTGCAGCCGATGGCCACGGTCAGGTAGCTGCGGTTGTCGCGAATGTAGCACGGCAGCCAGTCGGCGACAAAACGGCGGATGTCCGCCGCCATCCTGCGCACGTCCTCCTGGGTTTCGAGGAAGCGCGCCACCGCCTCGTCGCGCCCGGTAAGCGGGCGCAGCTGCGGATCGTAGTGCGGGTTGGGCAGGCAGCGCACGTCGAAGACCATGTCGGCATCGAGGGGAATGCCGTGCTTGTAGCCGAAGGATTCGAAAAGCAAGGTCAGCCCGCCCGAAGCGCCCAGCTCGACGAAATCCTTGACCCAGGCGCGCAGGGCGTTGGGATTCAGGCTGGAAGTGTCGATCCGGTTGCCCATCGCGGCGACGTTCTCCAGCATGTCGCGCTCGCGGGCGATGGCCTCGGGCAGCGTGATGTTGCCGGCCGCCAGCGGATGGCTGCGGCGCGTCTCGGAGAAGCGGGCGATCAGCGTCTCGTCGCGCGCCTCGAGGAAGATGAAGCGCAGATCGACCTCGAAGGCGCGCAGGTCGCGCAGCTCCTGCGGCAGGGCGGCGATGCTCGCCCCCGAGCGCACGTCGATCGCCACCGCAGCCCGTTCATAGGATTCCTCGCGCAACTGCCGCACCAGCTGCGGCAGCAGCGTCGCCGGCAGGTTGTCGACGCAGTAATAGCCGGCGTCCTCCAGCACGTTGAGTGCGATGCTCTTGCCGGAGCCGGAGAGGCCGCTGATGAGGATGAGCTGCATGAAGAAACGGGCGCGAAAAGCAGGTACCCAAGCATAGCCAAAAGCGCGGCGACTTGCCATCATTCGGAATGCCCGAATGACGGAGACCCCCATGACCTTCGAAACCCTGCTCTTCCACGAGGCCGTGCGCCTGCGTGATTCGGGTGAGCCGATTCCGGGATCGAAACGATAGGAAGCACTGGGCCCTGCTGACGACTGCCTACCCCCGCGCGACGATGTCGCCGTCCTGCTCCATCAGCACGCCGGCCTTCACCAGTTCGTCGATCACCTGGGCGGCGACGTCGGCTGCCTCGCGGTTGAAGAAGCGCCGCGAGACGTCGCGGAAAATGGCCACCTTGCCGAAGTAGTCACCGATCTCGGCGCGCTTCATGCGCCGCTTTTCCAGCAGAGTGAAGGTGAACAGCGCCTTCATGGCGCTCTTGGCCATGCGCTCGGGGCTTTGCTCGAAGGCAGCGAGGCGCTGCAGGGCGCGCTTCATCGCCGCGTCGAAGTCGGCGAAGGGCGCGCCGTGGCCGGGAATCACCGCGCGCACCTCCAGCTTGCCCAGCATTTCCAGCGTGCGCCGCTGCGCCGGCAGCCCGCTGTTGTCGCCATGCAGCTCGGCGAACAGGACGCCGAAGCCGTCCTGCCACAGCGCGTCGCCGGAAATGAGAATCTTCTCCGCCGGCGAGTAGTAGGCCAGCGCATGCCTGTCGTGGCCGGGGACGTGAAGGGCCTGCCAGTGCAGGCCGCCCATCTCCAACTCGTCGCCGGGGGCGATGGTCGCGTCGAACGCAAACGGCTCGGCCTGCTGAAGCGCGGAGGTGAGCAGCAAGGCGTCTTCGTCCCAGTCGCGCACCGCCGGCGCCATGCCCTCGGGCACGCTGATGCTGCAGCCATGCGCGCGGCGCACCGTGGCGTTGCCGCCGATGTGGTCGGAGTGCGAGTGGGTGTTGATGAGGCGCGTCAGCCGGCGCCCTTCCAGCGCGTTGTCGATCAGCGCCAGCGTCTGGTCGGCGTGGGTCAGGTAGCCGGAGTCGACCAGCGTCGCTTCCGCCCCTTCGAGGAAGACGATGTTGTTGGAGGACAGCCAGCCGCGTTCCAATACGCGGATCTGCGGCGGCAAAAGACTCATCGCGCTTCCTTGCGCGCGGCGCCGACGGGCAGATCGTCCAGCCGCGCATACTCGCCGCGCGAGAACCGCGCCGGGTCGGCGAGGTAGTCCAGCGCCATGTCGCCGGCGTCGAAGCCCCAGAACAATTCGCCGCCGACGGCGAGCGTCGGCACGCCGAAGACGCCCGCTGCAAGCGCCTCTTCGCCGTTTTGCCTGAGCCGGTCCTTGACTTCGGGCGCATTGCAGCGCGCATCGAGGTCAGCCACGTCCAGTCGCCGCGCCAGTTCGGCCCACGCTTCCGGCGCGTTGATGTCGCGCCCCTCGCGCCAGATGAAACGGAAGATTTCGTGGATCGCGTCGAGCGAGGCGTCGAGCGCCACAGCCAGGCGCAAAGCGCGCACCGGGTTGAACGGGTGCTGCGGCGGAAAGCGCAGCGGGATGCCGTTCTTCTCCGCCAGCCATTGCACCTGGCGGTAGGTGAAGCGGCGCTTCGGCATCATCTCGGCCGGACCCTTCTGGCCCCAGTGCCTGAGCAGGCCGGCGAAGAGCACCGGCACCGGCCGGACGGCGAGCCTGCCGTCGAAGCGGCCCAGCGCCTCGGACTGCAGGTAGGCGAAGGGGGAGATGAAGTCGAAATACCAGTCGGCGGTTTTCATGGTTTGCGGCCGTTAAATCCCCCTCGTTCCCCCTTTTCCAAAGGGGGAGGGAAAGCGCGGCGCTGCGCGATGGCGGCGAGGATGAGGCGCTTCTGGACATTGGTGGCGGCCGACCAGGCGGCGATCTCTTCCAGCGTGCGGAAGCAGCCCTCGCACAATCCGCTCGCCGGGTCCATGCGGCAGATGTTCACGCAGGGCGAAGGCATCGGCTTCATGGCTGCCCCTGCCCCCGCTTGTCCGCCATGCGCATATTGAACTTGGCGACATCGATGACGTAACGCTCGTGGCGGCCGGTGCTGATGAGGTCGACGCCGTCATGCGCCCAGACGGAGAATATCAGCCGCTGTCCGTCCGCCTCTTCGAGGCGGGCCTTGACGGTGATCGTGAGCCCCGGCGGCGTGGCGGCGATGTGGGAGAAGTCGACATGCGTGCCGACGGTCTGCTCGCGCGGCCAGTCGAGGTAGGGTTTGACCAGTTCCAGGCAGCACCACTCGAGCAGGCCGACCATGAAGCCGGTAGCGAAGACATGCGGCATGTCCTGGAAGGACGGGCTCTCGGGATAGAGGCAGGGCACCGTCTTGTTGAGCGGCACCGTGTAGCGCATCTCGTGCTCGAGTCCGGGGTGCAGGCCTTCTTTCATTGCTTTCGCTTTTTCGCCATCAAGGCCCGCGCGACTTTCGAGGCCGGCTCGCGGCCGAGTTCGGCGCAGATGTACGCGCCCGCCTCGACCAGCCGGTCGAGATCGATGCCGGTTTCGATGCCGAGGCCGTTCATGAGGTACACCACGTCCTCGGTCGCCACATTGCCGGAAGCGCCGGCCGCGTAGGGGCAACCGCCGAGGCCGGCCACCGAGGCGTCGAACACGGCAACGCCCATCTCGAGCGAGGCGTAGATGTTGGCGAGCGCCTGGCCATAGGTGTCGTGGTAGTGGCCGGCCAGTCTTTCCACGGGCACGCGCCGCATGACCGCGTCAAGCATGCGCCGCGTCCTGCCCGGCGTGCCGACGCCGATGGTATCGCCCAGCGAGATCTCGTAGCAGCCCATGTCGGCGAGCGCCTGCGCCACGCCGGCCACCGCCTCCGGCGCCACCTCGCCCTGGTAGGGACAGCCCAGCACGCAGGAGACGTAGCCGCGCACGCGGATGTTGTTCCGTCGCGCCGCATCCACGACGGGGCGGAAGCGTTCGAGCGATTCGGCGACGGAGCAGTTGGTGTTCTTCTGCGAGAAGGCTTCGGAGGCCGCGCCGAACACCGCCACCTCTTCGACGCCCGCCGCCAGCGCCTGCTCGAAGCCCTTCAGGTTCGGCACCAGGGCGGGATAGCTCACGCCTGAGCGCCGTTTGATGCCGGCCATCACCTCCGCGTTGTCGCCCATCTGCGGCACCCACTTGGGAGAAACGAAGGCCGTGGCCTCGATGGCACGCAGGCCCGCCGCGCCGAGGCGCTCGATCAGTTCGATCTTCACGGCGGCCGGCACGACCTGCTTTTCGTTCTGCAGGCCGTCGCGCGGGCCGACTTCGACGATTTTCACCTTGCGCGGGAGAGTCATGCTTCGGGCTCGAAGTCCACCAGCTCGGCGCCCTCGCTGACCGAGTCGCCGACGTTGAAGCGGAAGGCCTTGAGCCTGCCTTTGGCCGGCGAAGCGATGGTGTGTTCCATCTTCATCGCTTCGAGAATCAGCAGGGGTGCGCCCTTCTCCACCTCGGCTCCGACTTGGGCGAGCAGCGCGATCACCTTGCCGGGCATGGGGGCGGCCAAGCCGCCCGCCTCGCCGGCACCCTCGCCGGCATGGTAGAGCGGATCGACGCAGGCGAACTGCCAGGCACGGCCGTGCAGGAAGACGTGGCGCTTCTCGCCGGCGGCAATCACCGTGGCCGGCAACCGCGTACCGCCCAGCTCCGCACGCAACATGCTGTTGCCGATGCGCTCGCCGCGGGCCAGTGTCACGATGCCGTCCAGACCCAGTTCGAAGCCGCCTTGCGCATAGCCGACCGAGACGGTCTTCTCGGTTTCGCCGAAGCGGAAAACGAGCTGACGACGGAAGGAGGAATTCAGCCGCCAGCCGTCGCGCAGATGCCAGGGCGAATGCGGATCGGTATCGCTCGCCGCGGCAGTGCTCGCAGTTTCCCCCTCACGCAGCAGCTCGGCCAGCGCGGCGACGAGGAAGACATCGGACGGCGCGCGCGTGTCCTCGGGGAAGAGGAACCGCTTCTCGCGCTCGATCAGGCTGGTGTCGAGATCCGCATTGGCAAAGGCCGGGCAGGCCACCAGGCGCGAGAGGAAGTCGACGTTGCTATTTACGCCCACCACGCGGTACTGCGCCAGCGCCTGCAGCAGGCGCGCGCAGGCGCGTTCGCGCGCATTTTCGTGGCTTCCGTCCCAGACGATCAGCTTGGCGATCATCGGGTCGTAGTGCGGCGTGATCTCGTCGCCCTCTTCGACGCCGGTGTCGATGCGCACGTTGAGCGATTCGGGCGGTGGAGCCAGATGGATCAATTTGCCGGTGGAAGGCAGGAAGCCCTTGCTGGGATCCTCGGCGTAGATGCGCGCCTCGATGGCATGGCCGCGGATGGCGAGTTGTTCCTGCGCCAGCGGCAACGGCTCGCCCGCGGCGACGCGCAGCTGCCACTCGACCAGATCGAGGCCGGTGATCATCTCGGTGACTGGATGCTCGACCTGCAGGCGGGTGTTCATTTCCATGAAGTAAAAGCGGCCGTCCTGCTCGGCAATGAACTCCACCGTCCCGGCGCCGACATAGCCGACGGCCTTGGCCGCATCGACCGCGGCCTTGCCCATGGCGGCGCGGCGCTCCGGCGGCATGCCGGGTGCGGGCGCCTCTTCCAGCACTTTCTGGTGGCGGCGCTGCACCGAGCAGTCGCGCTCGAAGAGATAGACGCAATCGCCGCGGCTGTCGCCGAACACCTGGATCTCGATGTGGCGCGGGCGTACCAGGTACTTCTCGATCAGCACCTTGTCGTCACCGAAGCTGGACGCCGCCTCGCGCTTGCAGGAGGCGAGCGCGGCGGCGAAGTCGGCCGCCTGCTCGACGATGCGCATGCCCTTGCCGCCGCCGCCCGCGCTGGCCTTGATCAATACCGGGTAGCCGATGCGGTCGGCCTCCTTCTGCAGGAAGGCGGCGTCCTGGTTGTCGCCGTGGTAGCCGGGCACCAGCGGCACGCCGGCCTTCTCCATGAGCGACTTGGCGGCGGACTTGGAACCCATGGCGCGGATGGCGGCAGCCGGCGGGCCGATGAAGGCGATGCCGGCTGCCGCGCAGGCCTCGGCGAACCCGTCGTTCTCGGAGAGGAAGCCGTAGCCGGGATGCACGGCCTGGGCGCCGGTCTTCTTCGCCGCCTCCAGGATGCGCTCGGCGGCGAGGTAGCTCTCGCGCGCCGCCGCAGGGCCGATCAGCACGGCTTCGTCCGCCAGGCGCACGTGGCGCGCGCCGGCATCGGCCTCGGAATAGACGGCGACGGTGCGGATGCCGAGGCGCCGCGCCGTTTTAATCACCCTGCAGGCTATTTCACCGCGGTTGGCAATGAGGATCTTTGAGAACATGTTATGGCTTCGCAACCCAGCGCGGCTTGCGTTTTTCGAGGAAAGCCGCCATGCCTTCCCTGCCGTCGTCGGAAGCGCGCGCGCGGACGATGCGCGCCGCGGTGTCGGCGACAACTTCGTCGGTGACGGGACGGCCGGCGACGGCCTTGATCAGGTCCTTGCACGCCCCGATCGCCGCGGGACTGTTGTCGAGCAGGGCGTCCACGATCTCGCCCACCGCCTCGTCGAGTTCCTCCTGGCCCGGCACGATTTCGTGCACCAGGCCGATGCGGTAGGCCTCGGCCGCGGAGAAGCGCTCGGCCGTGAGCATGTAGCGGCGCGCCTTGCGCTCGCCGATGGCGGTGATGACGTAGGGGCTGATCACCGCCGGGATGATGCCGAGCTTCACCTCGGTCAGGGCGAACTGCGCATCGAAGGCGGCGATGGCGATGTCGCAGGCGGCGACGAGCCCGACGCCGCCGCCGTAGGCCGGCCCCTGCACGCGGGCGATGGTCGGCTTGCGCATCTCGTTCAGCGTGCGCAGGAGACCGGCCAAGCCGGCGGCATCGCGCCGGCTCTCCTCGGGCCCGTAGCCGGCGGCGCGCTTCATCCAGTTGAGGTCGGCGCCGGCGCAGAAACTCTTGCCCGTGCTGGAGAGCACCACCACGCGCACGGCCGGGTTGCCATTCATGTCGGCCAGCGCCGCCGACAGCTCCTGGATGAGCACGTCGTCGAAGGCGTTGTGCCGCTCGGGGCGGTTCAGCGTGATGATGCCGATGCCGTTGTCGATTTCGCTCAGTATCGTTTCAGACATTTCTTCTCCTCTACATCCTGAATACGCCGAACGGCGTCGGCTCGATCGGTGCGTTGAGCGAGGCCGAGATGCCCAGCGCCAGCACGCGCCGCGTCTGCGCCGGATCGATGATGCCGTCGTCCCACAGCCGCGCCGTGGCGTAATACGGGTGGCCCTGCGTCTCGTACTGCTGGCGGATCGGCGCCTTGAAGCTTTCCTCCTCGTCCTTCGGCCAGGTCTTGCCGGCCGCCTCCAGCGCATCGCGCCGCACCTGGGCCAGCACGTTGGCCGCCTGCTCGCCGCCCATCACGGAGACGCGCGCGTTGGGCCACATCCAGAGGAAGCGGGGCGAGTAGGCGCGGCCGCACATGCCGTAGTTGCCGGCGCCGTAGGAGCCGCCGAGGATCAGGGTGAACTTCGGCACCTTGGCGCAGGCCACCGCCGTCACCATCTTGGCGCCGTCCTTGGCGATGCCGCCGTTCTCGTACTTGCGGCCGACCATGAAGCCGGTGATGTTCTGCAAAAAGAGCAGCGGGATGCCGCGCTGGGCGCACAGCTCGACGAAGTGCGCGCCCTTCTGCGCCGATTCGGAAAACAGGATGCCGTTGTTGGCGACGATGCCCACCGGGTAGCCGTGGAGGCGGGCGAAGCCGGTGACCAGGGTGGTGCCGTAGCGCGACTTGAATTCGTCCAGCCTCGATCCATCGACAAGGCGGGCGATGACCTCGCGCACGTCGTAGGGCTTGCGCGTGTCGGCCGGGATGACGCCGCAGATTTCCCCGGGATCGTAGAGCGGCGCCTCGGCCGGCGCGACATCCAGCGTGACCTGCTTGCGCCAGTTGAGGTTGCCGACGATGCGCCGGCCGATCTGCAGGGCATGCAGGTCGTTCTCGGCGAAGTGGTCGGCCACGCCGGAGATGCGCGTATGCACGTCGGCGCCGCCGAGATCCTCGGCGCTCACCACCTCGCCCGTGGCGGCCTTCACCAGCGGCGGGCCGCCGAGGAAGATGGTGCCCTGGTTCCTGACGATGACGGCCTCGTCCGACATGGCCGGCACGTAGGCGCCGCCGGCGGTGCAGGACCCCATCACCAGCGCCACCTGCGGGATGCGCGCCGCCGACATATTGGCCTGGTTGAAGAAGATGCGGCCGAAGTGATCGCGGTCGGGAAAGACCTCGTCCTGCGTCGGCAGGTTGGCGCCGCCGGAATCGACGAGATAGACGCAGGGCAGCCGGTTGAAGAGCGCGATCTCCTGCGCCCGCAGGTGCTTCTTCACCGTCATGGGGAAGTAGCTGCCGCCCTTCACCGTGGCATCGTTGGCGACGATCATGCACTCGACGCCGCAGACGCGGCCGATGCCGGTCACCACGCCGCCCGAGGCCACCTCGTTGCTGTACATGCCCCAGGCCGCCATGGGCGACAGCTCGAGGAAGGCCGTGCCGGGATCGAGCAGGGCGTTGATGCGGTCGCGCGGCAGCAGCTTGCCGCGCGCCGTGTGCTTCCTGCGCGCATCCTCGCTGCCGCCCAGGCTGACCTGCGCGGTCTTCTCGCGCAGGTCGTCGACCAGCGCACGCATGGCGGCGGCGTTGGCGCGGAATTCCTCGGAGCGCGTGTTGAGCTGTGATTTGATGACTGTCATGGCTGTTTTCAGAACCCGCCGGTAGCGAGCCACTTCTCGATTTGCGGCAGCCGGTCGGCGCCCCAGAAGGGCTCGCCGTCGGCAATGATATAGGGTGCGCCGAACATGCCCTTGGCGATGGCGCCGTCGGTCTCCGCCCGCAGCCTTTCCTTCACCGCCGGCGTGGCGATGCCCTCGGACAGGGCGTTGCGGTCGATGCCGAGCGAAGCGGCGATGTCGAGCACGATTCCCGCGTCCGAGATGTCGCGCCCGTCTACCCAGTAGGCCCGGAACACGGCGCGGGCGAATTCGCGCGCCTTCCGGCAATCCTGCTCGTGCAGCCAGTAGTAGGCGCGGGCGGCCGACAGGGTCGCCATCGGAAACTTCGGCGGAAACTTGAACGGCACGCCGTAGTAGCGCGCCGAGCGCGAGAAGTCGCGCATCGAATATTCGCCCTTGAGAGGCACGTTGACCAGGAGCGGCGAACCGGTCTTCTGGAACGCCGCGCCGAGCAGCATCGGCCGCCATTTCACCTGGCGGCCGTATTTCGCCGCCAGGTCGTCGATCAGCTCCGACGCCAGGTACGAGTAGGGCGAGGAAAAGTCGAAGTAGAACTCGATCGGCTCGCTCATGGCTCCCCCCTTCGTAAAAGGGGGGCCGGGGGATGGGGGGCTGTCCCCCCCCTTTGTAAAAGGGGGGCCGGGGGGGATTTAAGCCGCGCCCCAACCACCCCATGAATCGTTTCAAGCACGGCTTCGGTTTCCTTCATCGCTTGCAGATTATCGAATCGCAGGACGTGCTGGCCCTGCGATTCGAGATAGGCGTCCCGCTTCCGATCCCTCAACTGCCCTGCCTCCTTGAAATGCTGCGAACCGTCCACTTCGACGACAAGCTTCGCAGCCGGCGCATGAAAATCCACGACATAAGGGCCAATCGGTTTCTGTCGGTAGAACTGTACGCCGAGAATCTGCTTGCCTCGCAGGCGAGACCACAACAGCCGTTCCGCGTCGGTCATGTCGGAACGCAGTTTTCTGGCGGTTTGTTTCAGGTCGCTGCGGTAACGTAACAACGCTGTCTCCTTTCAACCGCCGTAGAAACCCCCCCTGCCCCCCTTTTGCAAAGGGGGGAATTGCCTATATCAACGCTCGGCCGATGACGAGACGCTGGATGTCCGAAGCGCCCTCGTAGATCTGCGTCACGCGCACGTCGCGGTAAATGCGCTCCACCGGGAAATCCGCCACGTAGCCGTAGCCGCCGTGGATCTGGATGGCGTCCGAGCATACCTTCTCCGCCATCTCGGAGGCGAACAGCTTGGCCATCGATGCCTCCTTCAGGCAGGGCCGTCCCGCGTCGCGCAGGCTGGCGGCGTGCAGCACCATCTGCCGCGCCACCTCGATCTGCGTCGCCATGTCGGCGAGGCGGAAGTTCACCGCCTGGTGCTCGATGATGGGCTTGCCGAAGGACTCGCGCTCCTGCGCGTACTTCAGCGCCGCCTCGAACGCGGCGCGCGCCATGCCGACCGACTGGGCGGCGATGCCGATGCGGCCGGCTTCGAGGTTCGACAGCGCGATGCGGTAGCCCCCGCCTTCCGCGCCCAATAGATTCTGCGCCGGGATGCGGCAGTTTTCCAGCAGGATCTGCGCCGTGTCGGAGGCGTGCTGGCCCAGCTTCTCCTCGACGCGGGCGACGATGTAGCCCGGCGCGTCGGTCGGCACGATGAAGGCGGAGATGCCCTTCTTGCCGGCCGCCTTGTCGGTGACGGCGAAGACGATGGCGACCTGGGCGTTCTTGCCCGAGGTGATGAACTGCTTGACGCCGTTGAGCACCCACTCGTTGCCATCGCGGACGGCCGAGGTGCGAATCGCCGAGGCATCCG
>PNJM01000010.1 GCA_013821865.1 Rhodocyclaceae bacterium | reverse complement strand
AGATCAGCCTGCTCATCAACACCATCTTCGCCTCCTTCCTGCCCAGCGGCAGCGTGTCCTGGCTGTACTATGCCGACCGCCTGATGGAGTTTCCCGCCGGCCTGCTCGGCGTGGCGCTCGGCACCATCCTCCTGCCCAGCCTCGCCCGACACCACGCCGACGGCAACGGCAAGGAATTCTCCGGCCTGCTCGACTGGGGCCTGCGGCTGACCTTCCTGCTCACCCTGCCCGCCGCGCTGGCGCTGGCGCTGCTTGCCGTGCCGCTGCTCGCCACGCTGTTCAACTACGGCGCCTTCCAGGCCGAAGATGTTTTGAAAACGCGTGAAGCCCTGGTCGCCTACAGCGTGGGGCTCACCGGCCTCATCCTCGTCAAGGTGCTGGCGCCGGGCTTCTACGCCAGGCAGGACATCCGCACCCCGGTCAGGATCGCCCTCGTCACGCTGGTGGCGACGCAACTCATGAACCTCGCTTTCGTGTTCTGGCTCAGGCATGCCGGCCTGGCGCTGTCCATCGGCCTCGCCTCCTGCCTCAACGCGGCCCTGCTCTGGCGCGCCCTGCGCCGGCGCGGCGACTATGTGCCGCAGCCGGGCTGGACAGCCTTCTTGCTCAAGCTGCTGGTGGCGCTGGCGGCAATGGGGGCGATATTATGGTTCGGCACGGGGCCGGAATCAGCCTGGATCGGCGCACCTGCCGGCATGCGCGTGCTGCGCCTCGCCGCCGTGGTCACAGGCGGTGCCGCGACCTATTTTGCCACGCTGTGGCTGCTCGGTTTCCGGCCGCGTGATTTCACCAAGCGTGGCGCGGAATAGAATTTTGAATCAGAACACACTCGGCAAAGCGTCCCTCACGGCGACCTTCGGCCGCTGACTCTGTTCGCCGCGCGGGGTCACTCGCCCCGCGCGGCGCCTTCCCGGCGCGGATCCGCCGCGCCGATCCACTCGCTGCCCTTGCGCACGATGACGTGCAGGCCGCTCGTCATGTCGTGCGAGACGACCTCGTGGCCGAGTTTTTCCAGCGCCGGCTTCAGGGCCTCGGCGGGCGTGCCGCGCTCGAGTTCGGTTGGGCCGTTGCGGCTGCCGAAGTGCGGCAGCGCGAGCGCCTCGGCCGGCGGCAGTTGCCAGACGAACAATGCCATCAGGGCCTGCGCCACGTAATTGATGATCTGGCTGCCACCGGGCGAGCCGACAATTCCGGCGATGCGGCCGTCACGATCGAACACCATGGTCGGCGCCATCGAGGAGAGCGGGCGCTTGCCCGGCTCGATGCGGTTGGCAACCGGCAGCCCGTTCTCTTCCGGGCGGAATGAGAAATCGGTCAACTGGTTATTGAGCAGGAAGCCGCGCACCATGATGCGGCTGCCGAAGGCATTCTCGATCGAACTGGTGAGCGCCGCCGCGTTACCCTCGCCATCGACGATGGAGAGATGGCTCGTCGACGGCAGTTCCGCCGCGTCGTTCTGGCCGAGCGTTTGCGCCTCGGGCAACTCGCCCGGCTGGGCCCGCCCCATGCTGCGTTCCTCGCGGATCAACTGCGCCCTTCTGGCGAGATAGGCCGGATCGAGCAGATCCTTCACCGGCACGCGCACGAAATCCGGATCGGCAAGATAGCGCCCGCGGTCGGCATAGGTGAGCCGCCCGGCTTCGCTGAAGCGGTGCACGCTGAACGGCGAGAGCGGCACCTCGACAGCCCCGGCCCCGACATAAGCAAGCATCTGCAGCACACCCACGCCGCCCGAACTGGGCGGCGGTATGCCGCACACACGAAGCGCGGAAAATCGCACGCCGCACACCGGCTCGCGCTCAACGGCGCGATAGGCGGCGAAATCCGCCTCGCTGAGATCGCCCGGCCTGCGCGCATGGCCGCGCACCGCAGCGACGATGTCGTGGGCAATTGCGCCTTCGTAAAACCCCTTGCTGCCCTGATGCGCCAGCAGCAGCAGCGTGGCGGCCAGATCGCGATTGAAGATCTTCGTCCCGATGGGCTTGGGGCGGCCGTCCTCCTGGTAATACAGGGCACGGGCCCGCGGTTCGTCCCGCAGGAAACGGTCCTCCTGCAGCAGCTTGTGCAGGCGTGGAGACATGGGGAAACCCTCGACCGCCAGGCGCATCGCCGGGGCAAACAGTCGCGGCCACGGCAGTCGCCCGTGGTTGCGATAGGCCAGCTCAATCAGCGCCGGCAGTCCCGGCACGCCCACCGACTGCCCGCCGACGGCGGCATCGTAAAAGGCCAGCGGCTTGCCGTCAGCGCCGATGAAGCGATCCGGACGCGCCGCCGCGGGCGCCGTCTCGCGGCCGTCGTAGGCGCGCAACCTGCCCTCCCTGGCGTCGTGATAGAGCAGGAAACCGCCTCCGCCGAGCCCGGAGGACTGCGGCTCGACCAGGTTCAGCACGAGCTGTGCGGCGATCACCGCATCCGCCGCCGTGCCGCCGGCGTGGAGAATCTCCACCGCTGCATCCGTGGCGTGACGGTTGGCGGTCACCGCCATGAAAAGACGGCCGTGCGCCTCCTGCTGACGGACAAAGCCGCTCGCGGCTTCGGGTTGCGAAGGCAGGTCCGCCCAGGCGGCGGCATGAAGCAGCAGGGCCACCAGGGCGGCGCCAGCGCATCGCGGGAAGATCTGCATATCACCCCAAAAAAAAACGGGCAACCCGAAGGTTGCCCGCCATTGTGCAGCAGTCGGTGCTTATGCCACCAGCGGCACGATCAGCAGCGCGACGATGTTGATGATCTTGATCAGCGGGTTCACCGCCGGGCCGGCCGTATCCTTGTACGGGTCGCCCACGGTGTCGCCAGTCACCGCAGCCTTGTGGGCTTCTGAGCCCTTGCCGCCGAAGTGGCCATCCTCAATGTACTTCTTGGCGTTGTCCCAGGCGCCGCCGCCGGTCGTCATGGAGATGGCGACAAAGAGGCCGGTGACGATAGTGCCCACCAGCACGCCGCCGAGAGCCTGCGGCCCGAGAAGCACGCCGACGACCACCGGCACCAGCACCGGCAGCAGCGAGGGGATCATCATCTCCTTGATCGCGGCCTTGGTCAGCATGTCAACTGCGCGCGAGTAATCCGGCTTGGCCTTGCCTTCCATGATGCCGGCGATTTCCTTGAACTGGCGGCGCACTTCCACCACCACCGAACCGGCCGCCCGACCCACCGCTTCCATCGCCATGGCGCCGAAAAGGTAGGGAATCAGGCCGCCGATGAAGAGGCCGATGATCACAAGGTGGTTGGACAGGTCGAACGTCAGCATCTTGCCGGCGGCCTCGAGGGCGTGGGTGTAGTCGGCGAACAGCACCAGCGCGGCCAGCGCGGCGGAGCCGATGGCATAGCCCTTGGTCACCGCCTTGGTGGTGTTGCCGACAGCGTCCAGCGGGTCGGTCACGGCGCGCACGGAAGCCGGCAATTCCGACATTTCGGCGATGCCGCCGGCGTTGTCGGTGATCGGGCCGTAGGCGTCGAGCGCGACAATGATGCCCGACATCGACAGCATCGAAACCGCGGCGATGGCGATGCCGTAGAGGCCGCCCAGCCAGTAGGCGCCCCAGATCGCGGCGCAGACCGACATCACCGGCCATGCGGTCGACCGCATCGAAACGCCAAGGCCGGCAATGATGTTGGTGCCGTGGCCCGTGGTGGAGGCTTCCGCAATATGTTTGACCGGATTGAAATCGGTGCCGGTGTAGTACTCGGTGATGACCACCATCAGTCCGGTCAGCACAAGACCAATGATCGAGGCAGCGTAGAGCCGCCATTGCGCACCGCCGTTGATGTTCAGGACGGCATTCAGCGCATCGTCGGGCATGAACATCGTGGTGATCGGATAGAATGCGATCAGTGCCAGCACGCCGGCCACGATGAGGCCGCGATAGAGCGCATTCATGATCTTGCCACCCTCCCGCGCCTTGACGAAGAACACGCCGATGATTGACGCGATGATCGAGAAGCCGCCCAGAACCAGCGGATAGATGACCGCGGCTTCGGCATTGGCCTTCAGCAGCAGCGCGCCGAGCAGCATCGTCGCCACCGTGGTCACCGCATAGGTCTCGAACAGGTCGGCGGCCATGCCGGCGCAGTCGCCGACGTTGTCGCCCACGTTGTCCGCGATCACGGCCGGGTTGCGGGGATCGTCCTCCGGAATGCCCGCCTCCACCTTGCCGACCAGGTCCGCGCCGACGTCCGCACCCTTGGTGAAGATGCCGCCGCCCAGACGGGCAAAGATGGAAATCAGCGAGGAGCCGAAGCCCAGGCCGACCAGCGGATGGATGATGTGGTCGATGCTGACACCTTGTGCCGACGAGCCCTTGAGGATCGCGTAGTAGCCCGCGACACCCAGCAGGCCGAGGCCGACCACCAGCATGCCGGTAATGGCGCCGCCCTTGAAAGCCACGTCGAGCGCCGGGCCGATGCCATGGCGCGCCGCCTCGGCCGTGCGCACGTTGGCACGCACGGAGACGTTCATGCCGATGTAGCCTGCCGCACCCGAGAGCACGGCGCCGACCAGGAAGCCGAACGCCGTCGGCCAGCCGAGCGCCGGAATGAGTCCGATAATCAGGAACAGCACGGCTCCGACGATGCCGATGGTCGTGTACTGGCGGTTGAGATAGGCCTGGGCGCCCTCCTGGATCGCCCCGGCGATCTCGCGCATGCGGTCGTTGCCCGCGGGTTGCGCGAGAATCCATTTGCTCGACACTGCCCCGTACGCAATTGCCAGTACGGCGCAGGCGAGCGCAAACATCAGACCAGCTGAAGCTGACATGAACTCCCTCCTGTAACGATGATTTCCCAGACGGCTTGCGCCGTCTCCTCAACTGCAAACCTGTGGGCCTTGCGCCGCTTTCTTGTTATGGCCGGGGTGGCGCTCCCCGCTTGATGCTTCAGATATTGAACTCGGCCAGTTTCTTCTTCACAGCCACGTTCTTCAAACGCACGTACCTGGGCAGGCCGTTCTTGTAGGGCGGGTAGTCCTCGCCCAGGATCAGCGGTGCCAGATACCTGCGGCACTTCTCGGTGATGCCGAAGCCGTCGGCGGTGATGAAGTCGCGCGGCATGAACTTCTCCTTGTTCGCGACGTTCTTCAACTCCGCCACTTCGATCTTCCACTTGTAGGGCTTGTCGGAGACGCGCTTGATCGCCGGCATCACGGAATTGCGTCCCTTGATCGCCAGCTCCACCGCGGCCTTGCCGGTGGCATAGGCATGAGCCACGTCGGTCTTGGAGGCGATGTGGCGCGCGGCACGCTGCAGGTAGTCGGCCACGCCCCAGTGGTACTTGAGGCCGAGTCCCTCTTTAACGATGTTGGCGATCACCGGCGCCACGCCGCCCAGTTGGGCGTGGCCGAAGGCGTCGCGAAGGCCCTGGTCGGAGAGAAACTTGCCGTCGGCGTCCTTGACACCCTCGGAGACGACCGCCGTGCAGTAGCCGTACTTCTTGACCATTGCATCGACCTTGGCGAGGAATTTGGCCTTGTCGAAGGCGATCTCGGGAAACAGGATCACGATCGGCAGATCCATTTCCTTGCTGGCGGCCATGCCGCCGGCCGCCGCGATCCAGCCGGCATGGCGCCCCATCACCTCGAGCACGAACACCTTGGTGGAGGTCTTCGCCATCGAGGCCACGTCGAAAGTGGCCTCCAGGGTCGACACGGCAATGTACTTCGCCACCGAGCCGAAGCCGGGGCAGTTGTCGGTGATCGGCAGGTCGTTGTCGACCGTCTTGGGCACATGCACGGCGACGATGGGGTAACCCATTTTCTCGGACAGCTGCGACACCTTGAGGCAGGTATCGGCCGAATCGCCGCCGCCGTTGTAGAAAAAGTAGCCGATGTCGTGCGCCTTGAACACTTCGATCAGGCGCTCGTACTGGGCCTTGTGCTCCTCGATGCCTTTCAGCTTGTAGCGGCAGGAACCGAAGGCGCCGGACGGTGTGTGGCGTAGCGCGGCAATGGCGGCGGCCGACTCCTTGCTGGTGTCGATCAGTTCCTCGGTGAGGGCGCCGATGATGCCGTTGCGGCCCGCATACACCTTGCCGATCCTGTCCTTGTGCTTGCGCGCGGTTTCGATCACGCCGCAAGCCGATGCGTTGATGACCGCAGTCACCCCGCCCGATTGCGCATAAAATGCGTTTTTCATTGCCATAATCTCCAATTATACCATTGCTTAGCCGCTTGTCCGGCCTCTCCGGCCGTCGGCCCCTTCCGTTTTTAGCCCAGGGCGGCAAACAACGCATTCTTGATCGCGTCGAGCGAACCGACACCGATAATCTTGCGGTACTTGGGCGCCCGCTTGTCGCCGCCCGCCGCCCATTTCGAATAGAACTCGACCAGGGGCTTGGTCTGGCTGTGGTAGACGGACAGGCGCTTGCGGACGGTCTCTTCCTTGTCGTCGTCGCGCTGGATCAGATCCTCTCCTGTCACGTCATCCTTGCCGGCGACCTTGGGCGGATTGAACACCACATGGTAGGTGCGGCCCGAGCCGGTGTGCACGCGGCGGCCGCTCATGCGCTTGATGATTTCTTCGTCAGGCACGTCGATCTCGAGCACGTAGTCGAGGTCGACACCCTGTGCGCGCAGCGCCTCGGCCTGCGGGATGGTGCGCGGGAAGCCGTCGAAGAGAAAGCCCTTGGCGCAATCCGGCTGCTTGAGGCGCTCCTTGATCAGGCCGAGGATGATGTCGTCGGACACGAGCTGGCCGGCGTCCATGACCTTCTTCGCCTCCAGTCCCAGCGGCGTACCCGCCTTGACCGCCGCGCGAAGCATGTCACCGGTGGAAATCTGGGGAATGCCGAACTTCTCCGTGATGAACGCGGCTTGCGTTCCCTTGCCGGCGCCAGGTGCGCCGAGCAGGATTAATTTCATGACTACCCTCCCAAGGAAAACTAATCTATCTGTATGATTTCTCGGTGTTTTTTCAGAGACAGCAAAATTACCCTTAATCGCTCCTTGCGTCAAACTTACAACGGATACGCGCGAGATCCTCGGCCGTATCAACACCTGGTTCAGGTGCATGATCGATTTCAGCGACTCGAATGCGGAAGCCATGCCAGAGCACGCGCAACTGTTCAAGCGCTTCGAAAAGTTCGAGAGGTGACGGCGACAGGGCGCCATAGCGGCGCAGGAAGGAAACGCGGTAGGCGTAAATGCCGATGTGGCGCCTGGCCGGCAGTCCGGTCGGCAGTTCGGAGCGTGTGGCGGCGAATGCATCGCGCGGCCAGGGTATGGGCGCGCGGCTGAAGTACAGCGCATGGCTGCGGGCATCGCAGGCCACTTTCACAACGTTCGGATTGAGGAATTCCTCGACGCTGGAGATCGGGTGGCAGGCCGTCGCCACGGCGGCATCCGGGCACTGTTCCAGTTCCCGCGCAACATGATCGATCAGGGCGGGATCGATGAGCGGTTCGTCGCCCTGCACGTTGACGACAATCGTATCGTCGCTCCAGCCGAGCTTGCCGGCGACTTCGGCGATGCGGTCGGTGCCGCTGACGTGGTCCTCGCGCGTCATGATGACAGAGAATCCCTGCTCCTCGACGGCAACACGCACTTCGGCATGATCTGTTGCCACCCAGATATCGTCCGCGCCGCTTTGCACGGCGCGCTCGGCTACGCGCACCACCATGGGCTTGCCGCCTATGTCCGCGAGTGGCTTGCCCGGCAGGCGGCTGGAGGCGAAGCGCGCGGGGATGACAACCTTGAACGACACCTGGCGTCTCTCGCAGAACCGGCGGGATCAGCCCGCAGCTTCTTCCGGAGCAAGCTGGCGCGCCTCCTCCTCGAGCATCACGGGAATGTCGTCACGGACCGGATAGGCTAGCCGGCATGGCTTGCAGACAAGTTCCTGCTGCGACTTGCGATAGTCGAGCGGCCCCTTGCAGATCGGGCAGACGAGAATTTCAAGCAGGCGGGCGTCCATTGAGTTTCTCCGCGGTCCAGCGCCCGAGATCGGGATCGAGTCGCGCCTCGACGGGCAGGACCCAAGTTTCCTCAGGCGCGAAAGCTTGGCATTTTACCGCATCTTTCTCTGTCATCAGCAGCGCGTCCGCGTCCTTGAATTCGAGATCGGCCGGACGGAATGCATGGTGATCGGGAAAGCTGTGCGGCGCGAAGCGCAGGCCCATGTCTTCGAGTTGTCGAAAGAAGCGCGCCGGGCTGCCGATGCCGGCCAGCGCATGCAGGCGCTTGCCGTGCAACTCCACTGCTCCGCGGCTGCGTTGCGGATCGCGCAGATTGTGGAAGATCTCCCCTACCAGTGACATGCGGAACACCTGGCGCGGTGCAACACCCGCGGGAATTTGCGCGGCGCCGTTCAGCACCACGGCATCCACCGCATCGAGATGACGAGGGCATTCCCTTAGCGGCCCGGCCGGCAGCGGCCAGCCGTTGCCGATGCCGCGCTCGTCGATGACGGCGATCTCGACATCGCGCGCCAGGCGGCAATGCTGCAGTCCGTCGTCGGAAACGATCACGTCGCATTGCGGATGCGCCGCGAGCAGCGCCCGCGCTGCGGCGACCCGATCCCGCCCGACGAATACGGGGCAAGCCGCGCGGCGCGCCAGCAGCAGCGGCTCGTCACCGACCACGGCCGGATCGCTCGCCGCGCCCACTTCCTGCACGCCCCGCCCGCTACCGCCGTAGCCGCGGCTGATGATGCCGGGATGGCGTCCGTCTCGCGCCAGTGCCTGCGCGAGATACAGAACGAGTGGCGTCTTGCCGCTGCCGCCCGCTGTGATGTTGCCGACCACGATCACCGGCACGGGCAGGCGCACCGATTCGAGCAGGCCTGCGCGATAAAGGGTGCGGCGCAGGGCGGAGGCAAGCGCGAAGGCCAGCGCAAGCGGCAGCAGAAGAATTGCGATTGCCCCCCGCTTCTGCCAGCCTGCTGCAATCGTCTCTCTGATGCCCATCGTCAGTCCGCTGGAAAGAAAACGCCACACGCAATGGTGTGGCGCATGATACTGCGATGACGCGGTCCCAGGCCGCCAATCTCAGCGCGACGGGGCCTGCGTGGCGAAAGAGATGTGGCTGTAGCCGGCGTGCTGCGCTGCCTGCATGACGTCGATCACGCTCTGGTGCGCTGCCTTGGCGTCGGCGTTGATGACCACCACCGGCTCCTTGGCACTGGCACCGGCGCGCCGCATCGCCAGGCTGATCGCCTCGACGTCGCGCGCACCGACTGCGACGCGGTTCACCACGATGTCGCCCGAGGCGCTGACCACGACATTGATCTCGTTCGGCTGCTCCTGCGACTGCGTTGAGTCGGCCGTCGGCAGGTTGATCTCCAGGCCGGAGAACTTGGAATAGGTCGTCGTGATCATGAGGAAGATCAGGATGACCAGCAGCACGTCGATCATCGGGATCAGGTTGATCTCCGGCTCTTCCCGGTAGCGCCCGCGCTGGAAGTTCATGACCGGAAGCGCCTTATCCTGCCCGCTGGCCGTGCACCAGTTCGACCAGCTTCACCGCCTGCTGCTCCATCTCGATGACGAAGCTATCCACGAGCGCGCGGAAATGGCGGTAGAAGATCATGGCGGGAATGGCGATGATCAGGCCGAAGCCTGTGTTGTACAAGGCGACCGAAATGCCGTGGGCGAGTTGCTGCGGGTTGTTGCCGGCACCTGTCGACGAACCGAAGATTTCGATCATGCCGACCACCGTGCCGAAGAGTCCCATCAGCGGGCTGATCGAGGCGATGGTGCCGAGGCTGGTGAGAAAACGCTCCAGTTCGTGCGTTACGCCGCGGCCGGCTTCCTCGATGGCCTCCTTCATCACCTCGCGCGAGCTCTTCACGTTGCGCAGGCCTGCCGCGAGCACGCGGCCGAGTGGCGAATGGCTGGCAAGGCGCCCCAGCATCTCATCATTCACACCGGCCTTCCGATAATCCGCAATCACGCTTTGCAACAGGCCGGCCGGCACGATCCTGTTCCGGCGCAGCGCTATCGACCGTTCGATGATGAAGGCGACCGCGAGGACGGAAGCCAGCAATAGCGGCCAGATCGGCCAGCCTGCAGCTTGTATGATGGCGAACACGCAAGGCTCCTGTCGTTTTTTTAATAACGGCGAACTTTATCTTGGCGCCTTCCTTTCGGCAAGACAAAACTGCGGAATGAATTGTCGCAATCCGACGACATTTTCTTATCCACAAAACTTGTGGATAAGTTTGTGAATTAATCGTGAACGGTTTCATTAAGTAGCTTCCCTGTAAGACTTTTTCTTGCTTCGATCAAAAAAGAAGCTTGCGCGAAAACAATTTGTAATCAGTATGTTATAAAAACAACCAAGGGGCAGCGTGACTCGTCAGGAAACAATCCATGGCGAAAGTCGTACTATGAATTCCGGTAAAATCAAACCATGACATTCAAGCAGCCAGAAGAGACACCAAGAACCGCGGAAGTCATCTCGGTTTCCATGCTCAACCGGCTTGCCCGCGAGACACTCGAGCACGGCTTTCCGTTGCTGTGGGTCTCCGGCGAAGTATCCAACCTCGCCCGCGCCGCATCGGGCCACATCTACTTCTCTCTGAAAGATGAAGCCGCGCAGGTGCGCTGCGTCATGTTCCGCAACCGCGCCCAGATCGTGCCCTTCCGCCTGCAGGAAGGCATGCGCATCGAGGCGCGCGCGCTGGTGACGTTGTACGAGGCGCGCGGCGATTTCCAGTTGAACGTCGAGGCGCTGCGCCAGGCCGGCATCGGCGCACTGTACGAGGCCTTCGCCCGGCTGCGCGAAAAGCTGGAGAAGGAAGGCCTTTTCGCGGAAGAGCGCCGCAAGCCGCTGCCGCGCTTTCCGCGCCGCATCGGCATCGTCACTTCTCTGCAGGCGGCGGCTTTGAGCGACATTCTCGCCGCGCTCAAGCGGCGCTGCCCGCACCTGCCGGTGGTGATCTATCCCGCCCCGGTTCAGGGCGAAGGTGCCGCGGAGAAGATCGCAGCGGCCATTCAGACCGCCGGAAAACGGGGCGAGTGCGACGTGTTGATCGTGGCGCGCGGCGGCGGCGGCATCGAGGATCTCTGGTCCTTCAACGAGGAAAGCGTCGCACGCGCCATCGATCACTGTCCGATTCCGGTAGTGACCGGCGTCGGGCACGAAACCGACACCACCATCGCCGATCTCGTCGCCGACCGGCGTGCCGCCACGCCGACTGCGGCCGCCGAACTGGCAAGCGCGGGTTTCTTCGAGGCAGGGCAACATCTTGCAAAGCTCGGATCGACCCTGCGCGATGCCATGCGACGCGCACTCGAAACACGCATGCAGCGCCTCGATCTCCTCGGCCGCAGCCTGGTGCATCCCGGCGAGCGGCTAGCGCGGCTACGTGCAGAGGTGGCCCATCTTGGCACGCGGATAGCAGGCAGCCTTCGGCTTCGGCTCGGGCGCAGTGCCGCGGAATTGCAACAGGCGCGCGCCCGCCTCGCTGCCGCGCGCCCGGACATGCGTCACGCGAAGCGCGACCTGCATGAACTGGGCGGGAGAATGCAAAACATCATGGCTGCCCGCTTCGAAGAACAGCGCATCGCGCTCGATGCGCTCGCCACCAACCTCGCGCACCTGAGTCCGGACGCCGTGCTGCAACGCGGCTACAGCATCACGCGCAAGGCCGACGGCAGCATCGTGCGCTCCAGCGAGCAACTCGCCGAAGACGAAGTGCTGCACCTCACCTTCGGCCACGGCTGGGCCGGCGCGCGCGTCACCGATCGTGGCGATGCTTGAATATGCAAATGTTGCCAAATGAATTTAACCCGACTAAAATTGTCAAGCTTTCGCAACCCTGACTGACACTGGAGACAACAATGGAACACACGCTCCCCTCACTTCCCTATGCGATGGACGCGCTCCAGCCGCATATTTCCAAGGAAACGTTCGAGTATCACTATGGCAAACACCATCAGGCCTATGTGACGAACCTCAACAACCTGATCAAGGGCACCGAGTTCGAGAATGCCAGCCTGGAAGACATCATCAGGAAATCTTCGGCCGGCATCTTCAACAACTCGGCCCAGGTATGGAACCACACCTTCTTCTGGCACAGCATGAAGCCCAACGGCGGCGGCGCCCCGAGTGGCGCGCTGGCCGATGCGATCAACAAGAAGTGGGGTTCGTTCGACGATTTCAAGAAGGCCTTCCAGGCCTCCGCCGTCGGCAATTTCGGCTCGGGCTGGACCTGGCTGGTGAAGAAGCCGGATGGCTCGGTGGATATCGTGAACACCAGCAACGCCGCCACCCCGCTCACCACCGACAACAAGCCTCTGCTGACTGTCGACGTGTGGGAGCACGCCTACTACATCGACTACCGCAACGCCCGGCCGAAGTTCGTCGAGACCTACCTCAACAGTCTCGCCAACTGGGAGTTCGCGGCGAAGAATTTCGCCGGCTGAAAAAACCTTCTTCAAATCGGCCGCAGCTTCCCGGCCTATCCCGAAGCTGCGGCCGTTTTCTTTACTTTCCCGCAATCGGAAAAAACAACTGCTCGCCATTGACCTTGAAGGCGGCGATGAGGCTTTGCCCCTCAGGCGAGGTGATCCAGTTGATGAGTTGCATGGCACCTTCGTAGTTGATATCGGGATATTTCTTCGGACTTACGGCGATGATGCCGTAAGGGTTGAACATCTTCACATCTCCTTGGACGGCGATCTCCAGCCCGGTCTTGGCCCGGTAGGCCCCGTACGTGGCGCGGTCGCTGAGCGTGTAGGCCTTCATCTCTGCAGCCATGGTCAGCACTTCGCCCATGCCCAGCCCGGCCGAAACGAACCATGCTCCCTTGGGAGAAACGCCAGCCTCCTTCCAGTAGGACTTCTCCATCTGATCCGTGCCCGAGTTGTCGCCGCGCGAAATGAACTTTGCCCTGCCCTCCCCCATCTTGCGGAAGGCGTTCAAGACGTCCCGGGTTCCGCGCAAGCCGAGCGGATCCTCCGTCGGCCCGACCAGGATGAAATCGTTGTACATGACATCACGCCGGCTCACGCCATGGCCCTCGAAGACGAACTTGTCCTCTGCCGGGCGGGCATGAACCAGAACCACATCGACGTCGCCGTTCTTGCCCAGCTCGAGCGCCTTGCCGGTGCCTACGGAAATCACGCGCACCCTGGTTCCGTACTTCGCCTCGAATGCTGGCAACAACTGCTTGAGCAGTCCGGAATTCTCGGTGCTAGTGGTGGTAGACAAGCGGATATCGCGGGCGACCGCCGGTTGTGCCGCGAGCAGCAGGATCCCCGCTGTCAATCCAATCCATCCACTCAAATGCCTCATTGACAGTCTCCTTTCAGCCTTCTGTTTGTGGGGTTATTTATGCGAAATCATGCATATTAATTTTCAGAATTCAAGAGCATGAGTAGAATAGTTTCAATAGGATTTGAGAAATAATATGTCATTAAATAACATATTAGATGTCAAGTGCTGCTTCAACTGGGTGTTCGGCCAAGGAGCGACGCGGCTTGACGAATCGCGGTTGTTCGATTTGCTGGAACGCATCCGTCGCACCGGTTCCATCGCTTCGGCAGCGCGGGAGACCGGCATCTCCTACCGCAATGCCTGGGGTCTCCTGATGCAATGGGAGAATCGCTTCGGCCATCCACTGCTGATTTCGGCGCGCGGTTTGGGAACCCAACTGACGCCGTTCGCCGTCCGGCTGCTTGAACTGGATTCCAGAATACGCGCCGGCCTGATGCCGCATCTGGCTGCCGCGGCTGCGGAAATGAAACGAGGCTTGTCCGAAGTGACCACACCCGAGCCGCCAATGATGCGCCTGCACGCCAGCCACGATCTGATACTCGCCAGGTTGCCCGATCTGCTGGCGCTGCACGGGCATCCACTCGATCTGCAATTTCACGGCAGCCTGGAGAGCCTCATCTCATTCGCCGAGAACCGCTGCGAGATTGCCGGGTTTCATTGCCCGGAAGGACCGATCGGCGATTCCCTGTGGCAACAATACAGGCCATTCCTCAAGCCGCGCCAGCACGTGCTGATCCGGCTGGCACGCCGCACCCAAGGCATGATGGTCAAGGCGGGAAATCCGAAAAAGCTGCGCAGCATCCGCGATCTGGCCAGGCCAGGCATAAGGTTCCTGAACCGCCAGCGCGGAGCCGGCACGCGCCTGCTGCTGGACTGGCTGCTGCAGGAAAACGGCATCGCCGCCCAGGAAATCGCCGGTTACGGCAATGCGGAGCTGACCCACTCCGCCGTCGCTGCCATGATTGCCAGCGGACACGCCGATGTCGGCCTCGGTGTCGAAGCGGCGGCGCGCGAATTCAAATTGGGTTTCGTGCCGCTGCTGAAGGAAGATTATTTTCTCGTCATGCGGCGCAACTTGCTGCAGCAGCCCGCTGTGCAGTCCCTTCTTGCCCTGCTGGAAAGCAGGGAATTCCGGCGCACAGCGGCCGAGCTGCCCGGCTATGACGTTTCCGGCAGCGGAAACCAGGAATCAATTGCGGGGCACTCAGGCTGAGCTCAACCAAGCATACGCAGGCAAGGCGTTTTCACGGCCGCTATGGCTGCGGCCAAGGCGCCGACGGCCTTCTCGCGGCCGAAGCTCTTGCGCCAGGCGAGCGCCACGCGGCGCGCCGGTGCCGGCTCCGCGAACGGCACGACCTTGAGCAGCCGGCTGCGGTATTTCTCGCTGTTGGCGCTGCACGGCAGCACCGTGATGCCGAGGCCCGAGGCCACCATGTTGCGGAGGGTTTCCAATGAATTGCCCTGCTGCGTCTCGCCGCCCTGGCGGGTGAGTTCGGGGCAGGCTTCAACCACCTGATTGCTGAAGCAGTGGCCGGTATTGAGCAGCAATACACGCTCCCTCGCCAGGTCTGCCGGTTTGACGGCCTTCTTTTTCGACCAGGGGTGATCAATCGGCACAACGACGGCGAACGCTTCGTCGTAGAGGGCGCGCGTCTCGATGCCGGGCCCGCCGAAAGGCAGAGCGATGATGATCACATCGAGCTTGCCGTTGCGAAGCAGCACATCGAGGTTGCCAGTAGTGTTTTCCTCCACTTCCAGAGGCATCTGCGGCGCTATTTTCCGGAGCGCGGGAACCAACTCGGGCAGGAGATACGGCCCCACCGTATAGATCACGCCAAGCCTGAGCGGGCCGGCCAGCTGGTCCTTGCCCCGGCTGGCGATTTCCTTGATCCGCGCGGCCTCTTCCAGAACGCGTTGCGACTGCTCGACGACACGCTCTCCGATCGGCGTAATGGACACTTCGGTCTTGCTGCGCTCGAATATTCGCACGCCGAGCTCGCCCTCAAGCTTCTGGATGGCAAGGCTCAGCGCAGGCTGGCTGACGAAGCAGCGCTCGGCGGCACGGCGGAAGTTGAGTTCCTGCGCAACGGCGACGATGTAGCGAAGCTCGTTGAGGTTCATCGGTTCTCCGTTTTCTTTGATATCTTATACATATCAGATCATTATAAATATACAATTGGATTTATCAAGCTCCGATCCCTAGACTGCGAAGCGTGTCACGGTTGCCGACCCTTCAATGAAAAGGAGCCTGAATTATGAAACGACCTGAAATCAAGACGATCCAAAATCTCGAAGCCGCCTTTGCCGGCGAATCGATGGCGCATATCAAGTACCGCTACTTCGCCAAGCTGGCACGCGCAGCCGGCGACGAGGATACGGCCCGCACCTTCGAGGAAACCGCAGACCAGGAAGTGCAGCACGCCTTCGGTCACCTCGATCTGCTCTACCCCAAGGCCGAATTGACCCCGGCCAAGTGCCTGGCCCTGGCGATCGAAGGCGAAACCTACGAGTACACCGAGATGTACCCGTCCTTCCGCAAGACCGCTGAACAGGAAGGCAACGCCGCGGCTGTGGCCGAGATCGACGAACAAATCGTCGAATCCAAGGAGCATGCCGAGCGCTTCAAGGCGGTATTGGAAAAGGCGGCCAAGCGTTTCGCGGCACTCGCCCGGGTGGAAGAGCGCCACGCCAATCACTATCGCGCCGCGCTCGCGAAAATTGCTTAATCTATCGGAACCTGAAAGGAGAAAACATGAGAACCTGGCAATGCATCGTTTGCGGCTTCATCTACGACGAGTCCAAGGGCCTGCCCGAGGAAGGCATCGCTCCCGGCACCCGCTGGGAGGATATTCCCGCGGACTGGGCCTGCCCGGATTGCGGCGTGGCCAAAGCCGATTTCGAAATGATCCAGGTCGCTGCATAAGCCGGCATGGACCCGATCGTCATCATCGGCTCGGGGCTCGCGGGCTGGACCATCGCCCGCGAGCTGCGCAAGCTTGACAAGAGCACCCATGTGACGCTGATCACGGCGGATGCGGGGGATTTCTACTCGAAGCCGATGCTGTCCAACGCACTGGCTTCCGGCAAACTGCCGGCGCAGCTGATCAACACGCCGGCGGAAACCATGGCGCAGCAGCTCGACGTCCGGCTGCTGCGCAACACTCAGGTGACCGCAATCGACGCCGGGGCGCACCGGATCGATTCCAGCGCCGGTTCCCAGGGATACGCGAAGCTGGTGCTGGCGCTGGGCGCCGATCCGATCCGCCTGCCGCTGGAGGGCGATGCGGCTGACCAGGTCATGTCGGTAAACGACCTGTGGGACTACGCGCGTTTCCGCGGCTCGATCGAAGGCAGGAAACACATCGCCCTCATCGGCGCGGGCCTTATCGGCTGCGAGTTTGCCAACGACCTCGCCGGCGCGGGATACCGCGTGAGCGTGATCGACCCGACCGGCTATCCTCTTTCCAGCCTGCTGCCCGAGCGCGCCGGCCGGCGCATGATCGAGCCCCTGCAAGCGGCGGGAGTCGCCTGGCACTTCGGCGAAGCCGTCTCTGCGGTCAACAAGGTGCAGTTGGGCTATCGACTGACGCTCAAGGGGGGAAACGCCATCGAGGCCGATGCCGTCCTCTCGGCAGTGGGATTGCGCCCGCGCACGGCGCTGGCGAAAGCGGCGGGATTGGCGGTCAATCGCGGCATCGTCGTCGACACGCTGCTTCGCACCAGCGATCCGGACATCTTCGCGCTGGGAGACTGTGCCGAATTCGGCGGACGCGTGTTGCCCTATGTGCTGCCGATCATGCATGCGTCGCGGGCACTGGCTCAGACGCTGGCCGGCAAACCCGTGGAAATGGCGTTCCCGCCCATGCCGGTGATCGTAAAGACTCCAACCTGCCCTGTGGTTGTGCAGCCGGTGGCCCGCGATGCCGCAGGCGCCTGGCAAGCCGAGGAAGACGAGAGCGGACTGAAAATGACCTTCACCGACCCGCAGGGCCGGTTGATCGGCTTCGCGCTTACCGAGGCGAGAATCGGCGAGCGGGCGGCGCTGACCAAGCTGCTCGCGTAAGCAGGCTCAACGGCCCGGCGGCGCCTTGTCCAGCCCGCCGATCTTCGCGCCGGCGGCCATGCCGCGCCGCTTGAACCAGCCGATGTTCATTTCCAGAGCGAAACGCACCGGCTTCGAGGAGCAATGATTGTCGAGGGACTGCGGTTGCATGTCCGCGATACCGACGATCCGGCCGTCATCGTCAAGGAAGGCGATGCTCAAAGGGATCAGCGTGTTCTTCATCCAGAAACATTGCACGCCGGCCTCCGGAAAGACGAACAGCATGCCGCGATTGGCGGGCATGGATTTCCGGTGCATGAGGCCTTCGGCGCGATCGCCAGGCGTGCTGGCCATCTCCGCTTCGATGCGGTGAATGCCGGCGCTGAGTTCGATGGCTCGGGCCGATGCCTGGGCCGACGCCTGGCCTGGCGCCAGAAAGCCGGCGACGAACCCGGCCAGGATTGCGCGCAGCGTCGTCGACAACATATGCTCCTCCGTCGGGTTGCTTTATTGCTTTATGACTGTATTCCAGAAATGAAAAAGGCAGGAACTCCCTGCCTTTTTCTTCGGCGACAAGAAAACGCTCTTGGTGCCTTACTTCGCGGCCGGAGCAGCAGCGTCGGCCTTCTTGGCTTTCTTGGCTTTCTTGGCCTTCTTTTCTTTCTTCATAGGCTTCTCGGCGGCCTTTTCGGCGGCGGGGGCAGCAGCCGGAGCAGCAGCAGCGGGCTTCTCGGCAGGCTTCTCGGCGGACTTGGCAGGGGCTTGGGCGAAAGCGGTGGAGGCAGCGAAAACGCCGACAAGCAGAGCGGACAGAAGCTTGGACATGTATAGATCCTTTCCCAGTATTTTGTGGTGTTGGTGACTATCCCTGCCTGAATGGCAAGGCGTCATGTCCAGTAACGCCACGATCAACGGAAAGTTGACACACCGGTCAGAGCTCTTCTATCCGCCATTCCCCGGAGGCCAGACCGGAGAGGGTCCAAGGTCCGATCGCCCAGCGGATGAGGCGCAAGGTGGGGAACTCCACCCTGGCAGTCATGCGGCGGACCTGCCGGTTCTTGCCTTCACGAAGAACAACCTCCAGCCAGGCGGTCGGGATATTCCTGCGCTCCCTTATCGGCGGGTTGCGCGGCCAGAGGCCCGCTGGCGAGTCGATCAGCCTTGCTCGGCAAGGCCGCGTGACAAACTCGCCAAGATCAATCCCCCCCTCCAGTTGTTGCAGCGCAGCGGCATCGGGTATGCCTTCGACTTGCACCCAATAGGTTTTCGCCATTTTGTGGCGTGGGTCGGCAATGCGTTTCTGCAAGCCGCCGTCATCAGTCAGGAGCAGCAGGCCTTCGCTGTCGGCATCGAGACGTCCTGCCGCATAGACTCCGGGTACCGGAATGTAATCCGCCAGGGATGCATGGCCGGCTTCGGCCGTGAACTGGCTGAGAACACCGTATGGCTTGTTGAACAGGACGAGGCGACCCACTTCCGGCCCGAATGCCTCAGGCGACCGTCTCGGTTGCCCGCGATGCTACCGGCCCGCGGGCGGCAGTCTCAGCGAACATGCGGCAGAAGCGCCTTTCTTCGGGATAGGGAAAGAAATCCGGAACCTGGCCGCCCGAGATTTTCTTCTGGGTCTCCTGCCAGAATTCCGGCGTGAGGAGTTCAGCGTGGTCCTTCATGAAGATCCGCCGTGTTTCCGGAGAACTCAAAAGGAAGGTGCCGAATTCCTCGGGGAAGACGTCGTTGCGCGCCACCGAATACCACGCCTCGCCCGACATCTCCGCCTCCGGGTTGGGTGCCGGCGGAATGCGGCGGAAGTTGCAGTCTGTCATGTACTCGATTTCATCGTAGTCATAGAAGACGACGCGGCCGTAGCGCGTGACGCCGAAGTTCTTGAACAGCATGTCGCCGGGGAAGATGTTGGCATAGGCGAGTTCCTTGATCGCGCTGCAGTATTCGCGCACGGCCTGCTCCCGCTGCTCGCTATCGGCCTTGTCCAGGAAAATATTCAGCGGCACCATGCGCCGCTCGATGTATACGTGCCTGATCACGACCTCGGTCTCGTTCTCCTCCAGCATGGAGGCACACTGCCGGCGCAGCTCGTCGAGCAGTTCCTGGCTGAAGCGTGCCTTGGGCAGAGCCACATCGGAGAATTCCAGCGTGTCGGCCATGCGGCCGACGCGGTCGTGCTGCTTGACCAGCAGATATTTCGCCTTGACGGTCTCGTGATCGACCTCCTTGGGCGGCGCAAACACGTCCTTGATGACCTTGAACACGTAAGGGAACGACGGCAGCGTGAATACCGCCATCACCAGGCCGCGAATTCCCGGCGCCGCGATGAATTCGTCACGGGAATGGCGCAGATGGTTGATCAGGTCGCGATAAAACATGGTCTTGCCCTGCTTGGCCAGGCCCAGCATGGTGTACAGCTCGGCCTTGGGCTTGTTTGGCATCATGCCGCGCAGGAATTGCACGTAGGCGGAAGGCACTTCCATGTCCACCATGAAATAGGCACGGCTGACGGAAAACAGCGCGCTGATGTGCCCCGAGTCGAGCAGGACGGTATCCAGGTAGAGCCGCGCGTTGGCGTCATGGAGCACCGGCACGACAAAGGGATACTCCTGGTCACCGTTGATCGCCTTGCCCACGACATAGGCCGCCTTGTTGCGATAGAAAGCCGAATGCAGCACCTGCAACTGGCAGTTCGCCTCGACCCGCGGCAACTCGCCGCCGAGATGCCGCTTGAACGCTTCAACGACATAGCCGATATCACGCTCCAGATCGACAAAGGGGCACTGCCAGCCGAAATCGACGAACAATTCCCGAATGGCCTGTTCGAACCCGGCCCAGCCGGGGTAATAGCTGCGATAGGCCGGCGGGTCCGATTCGATGAACTCGGTCGAGATGGCCGGGCGCACAAAGATGAAGTCGTTGTGGAAATAAGTGCGGTGCA
>PNJM01000009.1 GCA_013821865.1 Rhodocyclaceae bacterium | reverse complement strand
TGGCCGATCTGGCCCGGCACATGAAGAGCGGCAGGCTGGAGGCTTTGTTCCCCGGCGAGTTCGGCATCGTGCTCGGAGCCGAGTTGGCGCGGGCCTTGCAGGCCTACATCGGCGACAAGGTGACGCTGATCGCGCCGCAGGGGCTGGTGACGCCGGCGGCGATCCTGCCGCGGCTCAAGCAGTTCAAGGTGGTCGGCATCTTCGAGATCGGCATGTACGAGTACGACTCGGGCCTGGCCCTGATCCATCTCGCCGACGCGCAGGCGCTCTACCGCATGGAGGATCGCGTCTCCGGCGTGCGGCTCAAGATCGACGACCTGTTCCAGGCGCCGCGCGTGGCGCGCGAGCTGCTGCGCTACGTCGACGCCGAGGTGTATATCTCCGACTGGACGCGCAGCCACGCCAATTTCTTCCGCGCCGTGCAGATCGAGAAGAACGTGATGTTCATCATCCTGCTGCTGATCGTCGCGGTGGCCGCATTCAACATCGTGTCCACCCTGGTGATGGCGGTGACCGACAAGGAATCCGACATCGCCATCCTGCGCACCCTGGGGGCGAGTCCGCGCAGCATCATGCAGGTGTTCATCGTGCAGGGCGCCCTGATCGGCGTGATCGGTTTGCTGCTGGGCGTGGCCGGCGGCGTGGCGCTGGCGCTCAACGTCGATGTGGTCGTGCCCTTCATCGAGAAGCTGATCGGCACGCAGTTCCTGGCCAAGGAGGTTTACTACATCAGCGAGCTGCCTTCCGACCTGCAGTGGCGCGACGTGGCGACGATCGCCTCGGTATCCTTCGTGCTGACCCTGCTGGCCACGCTCTACCCGAGCTGGCGCGCCTCGCGCGTCAATCCGGCGGAAGCGCTGCGCTACGAGTAGGGTTTCATCTCAATATTATCCGTTCCGGATACCTGGTCGATCCCGCGTTAGCCGCCTTAAGCAGAAGGCAGAGATGAAAATTGCAGACGCTGTTACCGCCACAAAGTCGCTTCGCAAAGCAATCACCGAATCTACCCCGGAAATGGCGTTTTGCTTTGAGTTGTGTACTCACCATAAGCCACTTCACGCGTGCTTTCGAGATCAACTCCCTGCCCCCGATGCTCTTCGAAAGAGTGGCGTCTATTTCATCACCGATGCACACGAGGAAATCCTCTACGTCGGAAAGGCGACATCTGAAAATCTCGGCGCAGAGATTTGGGGTAAGTTTGGCACCCCAACAATAATAGATCCGACTTCGGACACCCCCCGCTTTGAGAAGAGTAGCCTTGCGGAGAGTTCGAACGATATCGCGGTGAAAGAGTCGCTGGTTTCTGGCGACGTCCTGATCTTTGCGCTCGCCATCGAACCAGCAGCGCTCTGTTCCCTTGTCGAGGTATTCCTTCAAACCCTGTGCAAAGTCGGAACCGACCAGTGTCTGCCCAAGCTCAACAAGCAAATCGGGTAGCCGTGGGAAGAACTCTAGCCGCGAAGATCGATCTCGTCGCGGTGGCCGAAGCCGGCCGAGTTGTCGATGAAAAAAAAGCGGTCCGGCACGATCTTGTACCAGCGCACCTTTGCCATGGCCTTGACGATGGCGGCAGGGGCCTGCGCCAGCTTGCCGACGACCGGGTATTTCTCTCCGTAGAGCCGGCGCGCCCGCGCCTCTTCTTCGCCTGAAATCTCGCTGGCGATTCCCTCCAGCTGCACGCCCTTGATCTGCGGCCAGTCGGCGTAGTCCTCCTGGATGGTCGCCGATATGCGCGGGCTGTGCGCAAGGTTCATGCAGTGGCGGCTTGAAGGCGCGGAAAGGCAGAAGAGCGTGAAGCCGTCATTGACGTAGAAGACGGCCGCGGCCCAAGGCCCTTCGCTGCCGTGCGTGGCGAGGGTCATGACGTGGTGCCCGCGCAGGTAGTCCAGCGCCCGCTCGCGCAACGCGTCCGCCATCAGTGGTCAGCCGTGGGGTCGGAGGATGCGGCGAGGGAGATGTCCGGCCGGCCGTCCTCGTGCAGGCGCTTCAGGCGGTAGGCGAGTTGCGGACGGGTGAGGCCCAGCATGCGGGCCGCCGAGGAAAGATTGCCGCGCGCCTTGTCGACCGCGGTTTCCAGCAGCATGGCTTCAACCTGGTCGAGTGTCATGACACCGTTGAAGACCGCCTCGCACAGCGTTTTCCCCGTTTCCCAGCGGTTGATGTCGAGGCCGCCGTTCATGTCCAGGCCGAACTCGGGGGCCTGCCCGTCACTGCACGAGAAAAGATGGTTGACCTCGATGCGCGTGCCGCTCGGTGCCAGGATCACGCCGCGCTCGATCATGTTCTGCAGTTCACGGATGTTGCCCGGCCAGGGGTAGGTGAGCAGGGCGCGCTTGGCCTTGTCGGTGAAGCCGCGCAGTTTCTTGCCGTGAATGGCGGAATGCTTCTCCAGGAAGCGCTTGGCGAGCAGGGAGACATCTTCCTTGCGTTCGCGCAACGGCGGGATGTGTATCTGGTAGGCGTTGAGCCGGTAGTAAAGATCCGAACGGAATTTTCCTTCCTTGACCAGTTGCTGGAGGTTGGCATTGGTGGCCGCGACCAGCCGCACGTTGATCTTGCGCGTCTTCTGGTCGCCGAGGCGCTCCAGCTCGCCTTCCTGCAGCACGCGCAGCAGCTTGCTCTGGGCCGAGAGGGGCAGGTCGCCGATTTCGTCGAGGAACAGCGTGCCGCCGTCGGCCCGCTCGAAGCGGCCGGGACGCGAGACGAGCGCTCCGGTGTAGGCGCCCTTTTCGACGCCGAACAGTTCGGATTCGACCAGCTCGTGGGGAATGGCAGCGCAGTTCACGGCGACGAAGGGGCGTTCGCGGCGCGCTCCCATTTCGTGCAGCGCACGGGCGAACAATTCCTTGCCGACGCCCGTTTCACCCAGCAGCAGCACAGTGATCAGACTGTTCGCCGCCTGCCTGAGCAGATCGTAGGCGGCGCGGAAGCCGGGCGAGTTGCCGATCATGTCGGCCGGCAGCTTTTCCTTCTCGCCGATGGTGGACCGCAGCTGGACGACCTGGGTCTGCAGGTCGATGAGCTGATCGGCGATCGACTCGCGGTTGAAGAAATGCTTGTGCTCGTCGGCGTCCTCCCACTCCTCGATGGGCTTGCCGATGATGCGGCAGTTGTTATGCCCCATGCCGACGCATTCGACTTCCTTGTAGAGGATCGGCCGGCCCATGAAGGCCGAGGTATAGCCGCAGGCATAGCCGATCTGCGTCCAGCATACCGGCTCGGAATGCGTGCCGTAGTAGTGCCGGTGCCACTGTCCTTCCCAGGAGTTCTCCCAGAGGAACTCGCCGTAGAACTTGCCGGCGGCGCGGTCCAGCTCCAGCCGCACCGGCGTGACGCGGACGATGCCTTCCAGCGTGTGCAGCTGCGGGCCGGTCATGAAGGCTTCGATGTCGCCGGAGTTCTGCGCGCGGGTGCGGGCGAGCTCGGCGTCGCGCACGCCGGACGCGTAGCCCATGCGGGTGAGCAGCCCCCGGGCGCGGTCCATGCCGAGTGTGTCGATCAGCTCCTTGCGCAGGGAGGCCTGCGCTTCCGCATGAACCAGCAGCATGCGGTGCTCGTGCAGCCAGATCTGGCCGGTCTCGGCACAAAAATGCACGCGTGCGCGCAGGTCGTCGCTGTCTGCGCGCGTCACGCTACGGAGCTTGGTCATGGCCTCGCCCTCCACCTGAGAGGTTCTTTCTAGCGTGGACATTGCGCGCTGTATTGATCGAGGTCAACAGACAGATTTCAGGCATTTTAGTGCATCCCCCATCGGTAACCACAGCGCTTCACCAAATGATCAATTCACGGGATTCGCCCATCGAAATAGTCACGAAAAAATCAAGCGTTGGCTGATGTCGCCGAAGCCGGCGACAGCACATATCGGGATAATCACGGGGAGTTTTCACGCATCTGCATCAATGGCTGGGCAGCCTGTCCTGGCGCGGCTCCGGCTCTTTCGCGTGCCGTCCCTGAAGTCTTTTTTGCTGCTTTGCGCAAACGCCCGGTGGCACGGCCCTTGCAATTGGATTGCCACTACAGCCGGACGCGAAGAACGTCCGGCCACTATCCCGAGGCATCCACGAATCAAAAGAGGAGGCATCAGATGAAATTCCCGGTTCCGCACGACGTCAAGGCCAAAACGATCCCCGGCACCGAAGGCTGGGAGCGCATGTATCCCTACCAGTACCAGTTCGTCACCGACGATCCGGTGCGCAACCAGTACGAGAAGGAGACCTTCTGGTTCTACGACGGCCTGCACTACCCCGAGCCGCTCTATCCCTTCGACACCATCTGGGACGAGGCCTGGTTCCTCGCCCTGTCGCAGTACAACAACCGCATCTTCATGGTGCCGCCGGTGCGCGGCGTCGACCACCGCATGATCAACGGCTACGTCTACATCTCGCCGGTGCCGGTGAAGAACCCCGAGGAGATCGGCAGCCGCGTGCCCCATTTCATGGAGCGCGCCGGCCACTACTACAAGAACTGGGATGCGCTCGAAGCCAAGTGGAAGGTGAAGATGGAAGCCACCATCCGCGAATTGGAGGCGCTGGAGATCCCGCGCCTGGCCGACATGGAGGACATTTCGGTGGTCACCGACGCCCTCGGCGAATCGAAGGGCTACCACCTGCTGAAGAACTACGACGACCTGATCAACCTCGGCATCAAGTGCTGGCAGTACCACTTCGAGTTCCTCAACCTCGGCTATGCCGCCTACGTCTTCTTCCTCGACTTCGTGCAGAAGCTCTTCCCGAGCATCCCGGCGCAGCGCGTGACGCAGATGATCTCCGGCATCGACGTCATCATGTACCAGCCCGACGAGGAACTGAAAAAGCTGGCCAGGAGAGCCATCGAGCTGGGCGTCGACCAGGCGGTCTGCTTCAGCCAGGAATGGACCGACGTCGAGGCGGGGCTGAAGAAGCTGCCCAAGGGCGTCGAGTGGCTCACCTCGCTCAACCTGTCGCGCGAGCCATGGTTCCAGGTGTCCACCGGCACCGGCTGGTTCCATCACGACCGCTGCTGGAACGACCAGATGAACGTGCCGCTGTCCGGCATCCAGACTTACATCGGCAAGATCAGACAGGGCGTAAACATCGAGCGGCCGACGGAGAAGGTGCGCGCCGAGCGCGACCGCATCACCGCCGAGTATCGCGGCCTGATCGAGAAGGAGGAGGACCGCAAGCAGTTCGACGAACTGCTCGGCTGCGCCAAGACGGTGTTCCCCTACGTCGAGAACCACCTGTTCTATGTCGAGCACTGGTTCCATTCGGTGTTCTGGAACAAGATGCGCGAAGTCGCCGTCATCCTCAAGGAGCACGGTGTCATCCATGACGTCGAGGACGTGTGGCTGCTGCGCCGCGACGAGATCAAGCAGGCGCTGTGGGACGTCGTCACGGCCTGGGCGACCGGCGTCACGCCGCGCGGCACCCAGACCTGGCCGAAGGAAATCGTCTGGCGCAAGGACGTGATGCAGAAGTTCAAGGAGTGGAGCGCGCCGCCCGCCATCGGCACCGCGCCGGAAGTGATCCAGGAACCCTTCACCATCGTGCTCTGGGGCGTGACCAACAAGTCGCTTGCCGACTGGGCCTCGGTGCAGGAGGTCAAGGATCCGGACAGCATCACCGAGCTGAAGGGTTTTGCCGGCAGCCCCGGCATCATCGAGGGCAAGGCGCGCGTCTGCAGGACGGTGAGCGAGGTCGGCCAGCTGCAGGAGGGAGAGATCCTGGTGGCCCCCACCACCTCGCCGTCCTGGGCGCCGGCCTTCGCCAAGATCGGGGCCTGCATCACCGATGTCGGCGGCGTGATGAGCCATGCCGCGATCGTCTGCCGCGAGTACGGCATGCCGGCGGTGGTCGGCACCGGGCACGCGACGAAGATCATCAAGACGGGCATGATGCTCCGCGTCGACGGCTCGACCGGCGCGGTCACCATTGCGCGCTAGGACGCACCGACAATGGGCGGCAGTACCGCAGCGGTCAGACTGGCTCCCACGGAGGTCAGGATGGAAAGCATGAACCCCATGGTGTGCTGGTTCGAGGAGTGCAACAAGGACTCCATCGACCTGGTGGGGGGCAAATGCGCCTCGCTGGGCGAACTCATCAACGCCGGGGTTCGGGTTCCGCCGGGCTTCGCCGTGACAACCCATGGCTACGCGCGGTTCATGCGCGAAGCCGGCATCCAGTCCGAGGTGAATGGACTGCTCAAGGGCCTCGATCACCAGGACATGGAGCGGCTGGAAGAAGCGTCCCGGATCATCCGCGAGATGATCGAATCGCGCCCGATCTCGACGGAGATGGAGGATCTGATCGCCGAGTCGTATCGCAAGTTGTCGGTGCGTTGCTGCGTGCCGGCGGTGCCCGTCGCCGTGCGCTCCAGCGCCACGGCGGAGGACCTGCCCGGCGCCAGTTTTGCCGGCCAGCAGGACACGTATCTCTGGATCCGCGGCGTCGATAGCGTGATGCATCACGTGCGGCGCTGCATTTCCAGCCTTTACACCGGCAGGGCCATCGCCTACCGGATGAAGATGGGTTTCGACCACGACCAGGTGGCGATCAGCGTCGGCATCCAGAAGATGGCCAATTCCTTTACGGCCGGGGTGATGTTCACCATACATCCGGGCAACGGCGATCGCTCGGTCATCGTCATCGATTCCAACTTCGGTTTCGGCGAATCCGTCGTCTCGGGCGAAGTGACGCCGGACCATTTCGTGGTGAACAAGGTGACCCTGGATATCCTGGAGCGGACCATTTCGCAGAAGGAGATCTGCTACACCGTGGACACCAAGACGCAGACCTCACAGGCCATGGAGGTTCCTTTCGAGCGGCAGAAAGTGCAGTCGATCATCGACGACGAAGTCACCGAACTGGCCTGGATGGGCAAGCAGATTGAAAAGCACTACGGCCGTCCCATGGACATCGAATGGGCGGTGGACAAGGATCTTCCGGCCGGCGGCAACATCTTCATCCTGCAGGCCCGGCCCGAGACGGTCTGGAGCACCAAGCAGCAGGAAAGCGGCGCCAAGGCCGGCGGTTCAGCCATGGATTACATCCTGTCCAGCCTGCTGACGGGCAAGAAAGTTTCGTAGGAAAGCGCGGGCATCCCGCGCCACTGAATCAGGAGGCAAAAGAAGTGATCGTCCGCAACTGGATGCAAACGAATCCGATCGTCGTCACCAGCGACACGCTGCTGTCGGAGGCGAAACGGATTCTGACGGAGAACAACCTGCACGGTTTGTCCGTGGTGGATGACGGCCGGCTGCGCGGTCTGATCACCAGGGCCAACTGCCTGCGGGCCGCGCATTTTGCCCTGCGCACGCAGAACCCGGACGAACTCAACTTCTTCTCGACCCGTCTCAAGGTGAAAGACCTGATGCTGCGCAACCCGGCCACGGTGGATGCCAACGACACCATGGAGCATTGCCTGCGAAAGGGCCAGGAACTCGGCGTGGCGCAGTTTCCCGTCATGGACGGCGGACAGGTGGCGGGAATGATCTCCGCCAACGAAATCTTCTCGCTGGCGGCGCATTTTCTCGGCGCTTGGGAGAAACGCAGCGGCGTGACGCTGGCGCCGATGGAACTCAAGCCGGGCACGGTCGGGAGAATCGCCGACGTGGTCGAAGCCGCCGGCGCGGAGGTGCAGGCGATCTATCCCATTTCCAAGGCCGAGCCGCCGGCGTACAAGGAGCACAAGGAGAAAAAAGTCATCGTCCGCTTCCACGCCAAGGATGTGGCGCGCGTCGTTGCCGCCCTCGAGGCAGCCGGCTTCCGCGTGATCGAGTCGGTCGAAGCGATCCATCGGCCCGATCAGGCTGCCGCATAAAAACCCCCATCAACCACCCCAAGGAGTAGTTGCAGAATGGATCTGAGATATTTCATCAACCAGTGCGATGCGGCGGGCGAGTTGCGCCGCGTCAAGGCCGAAGTGGACTGGAACCTGGAAATTTCCCACGTTTCCAAGCTGATCGAGGAGAAAAAAGGGCCGGCGCTGCTGTTCGAGAACATCAAGGGGTATTCCTCCCCCGTGTTTACCGGCGCCTTCGCCACGACCAAGCGCCTCGCCATCATGCTCGGCCTGCCGCACAACCTGTCGATGTGCGAGTCGGCGCAGGCCTGGATGAAGAAGACCATCACCTCGGAGGGGCTGATCAAGGCCAGGGAGGTCAAGGACGGCCCGGTGCTGGAGAACATCCTCACGGGGGACAAGGTCGACCTCAACATGTTCCCGGTGCCGAAGTTCTTCCCGCTCGACGGCGGGCGCTATATCGGCACGATGGTGTTCGTCGTGCTGCGCGATCCCGAGACGGGCGAGACCAACCTCGGCACCTACCGCATGCAGATGCTCGACGGCAAGTCCTGCGGCGTGCAGATCCTGCCGGGCAAGCGCGGCGAGCGCATCATGAAGAAGTACGCCAAGCTGGGCAAGAAGATGCCCGCCGCCGCGGTGATCGGCTGCGACCCGCTGATCTTCATGGCCGGCACCCTGATGCACAAG
This sequence comes from Rhodocyclaceae bacterium, assembly GCA_013821865.1. Taxonomy (GTDB): domain Bacteria; phylum Pseudomonadota; class Gammaproteobacteria; order Burkholderiales; family Rhodocyclaceae; genus Desulfobacillus. Next base: position 12,351 of record PNJM01000009.1, on the reverse strand, counting down.
GGCGCCAACGACTTCGACATCACCGGCACGGTGCGCGGCCAGCCGGCGGAATTCCTCATGGCGCCGCTGACCGGCCTGCCGGTGCCCGCCGGCGCCGAGATCGTGCTCGAAGGCGAGATCGACCCGAACAACTTCCGCCCGGAAGGCCCCTTCGCCGAATACACCGGCTACTACACCGACGAGCTGCACAAGGTCATCAACAAGCCCTGCCTCGAGGTGAAGCAGATCCTCCACCGCAACAGCCCGATCCTGTGGGCCACCGGCCAGGGCCGCCCGGTCACCGACGTGCACATGCTGCTCGCCTTCACCCGCACCGCCACGCTGTGGACGGAGCTGGAGAAAATGAAGATCCCCGGCATCAGCTCGGTCTGCGTCCTGCCGGAGTCGGCCGGCCGCTTCTGGGCCGTCGTCTCGGTCAAGCAGGCCTACCCCGGCCACTCGCGCCAGGTCGCCGACGCGGTGATCGGCAGCAACACCGGCAGCTACGGCATCAAGGGCGTCATCACGGTGGACGAGGACATCATGGCCGACGACATCCAGCGCGTGTTCTGGGCGCTCTCCTGCCGCTACGATCCGCTGCGCGGCACCGAGCTCATCAGGCGCGGCCGCTCGACCCCGCTCGATCCGGCGCTGGACCCGGATTCGGACAAGCTCACCACCTCGCGCATCCTGATGGACGCCTGCATCCCCTACGAGTGGAAGCAGAAGCCGGTCGAGGCGCGCATGGACGAGGCGATGCTGGCGCAGATCAAGGCGCGCTGGAACGAATACGGAATCGGCTGAGGAAAGGAATATGGAAAAAGCCAAGGACATCAAGCTGGTCATCCTCGACGTGGACGGCGTCATGACCGACGGCCGCATCGTCATCGACGACAACGGCCTCGAGCAGCGCAACTTCGACATCAAGGACGGCTTCGGCGTGGTCGCGCTGCAGATGACCGGCGTCGACGTCGCCATCATCACCTCGAAGAAATCCGGCTCCGTGCGCCACCGCGCCGAGGAGCTGAAGATCAAGCACTTCCACGAGGGCATCAGGAAGAAGACCGAGCCCTACGAGGTCATGCTGCGGGAAATGAACATCACCGACGCGCAGGTCTGCTACGTCGGCGACGACCTGGTGGATTTGTCGATGATGAAGCGCGTCGGCTTTCCGGCGGCGGTGGCCGACGCGGTGGACGAGGTGCGCGAGGCGGCGGCCTACGTCACCAGGGCGCGCGGCGGCTATGGCGCCGTGCGCGAGGTGGCGGAACTGATCCTCAAGGCGCAGGGCAAGTGGGACGCGATTCTTTCCAAGATCGGCTGAACAGGAGAACACAACGTGGCGGCACCCAGAAGCAATCGTGAGTTCGTCGAGGCGTGCGTCAAGAGCGGCGACGCCGTGCGCATCAAGCAGGAAGTGGACTGGGACAACGAGGCGGGCGCCATCGTCCGGCGCGTCTGCGAGCTGGGCGAGGCGGCCCCGTTCATGGAGAAGATCAAGGACTATCCCGGCTTCAGCTATTTCGGCGCGCCCCTGTCCACCTACCGCCGCATGGCCATCGCGCTGGGTATGGACCCGAATTCCACGCTGCCGGAGATTGGCAGGGAGTACCTCAAGCGCACCAACGGCGAGCCGATCGCCCCGGTGGTGATCGACAAGAAGGATGCGCCGTGCAAGGAGAACATCCTCAAGGGCAAGGATGTCGACCTGTGCCGGCTGCCCGTGCCGCTGGTGCATGACGGCGACGGCGGCCGCTACGTCGGCACCTGGCACGCGGTGGTCACCAAGCACCCGGTGCGCGGCGACGTGAACTGGGGCATGTACCGGCAGATGATGTGGGACTCGCGCACCATGTCGGGCGCCGTATTCCCCTTCTCCGACCTCGGCAAGGCCTTGAACGAGTACTACCTGCCGCGCGGCGAGAGCTGCCCCTTCGCCACCGCCATCGGCCTCTCGCCGCTGGCGGCGATGGCGGCCTGTGCGCCTTCGCCGATTCCCGAGCCCGAGCTGACCGGCATGCTGGCGGGCGAGCCGGTGCGGCTGGTGAAGTGCGAAACCAACGGCCTCGAAGTGCCGGCCGACGCCGAGATCATCCTCGAAGGCGAGATCTGTCCCGACTACAAGGTCGAGGAGGGACCCTTCGGCGAGTACACCGGCTACCGCACCAGCCCGCGCGACTTCCGCGTCACCTTCCGCGTGAACTGCATCACCTACCGCAACAACGCGACGATGACCATCTCCAACATGGGCGTGCCGCAGGACGAGGGGCAGTTGCTGCGCTCCTTTTCGCTCGGCCTCGAGCTGGAGAAGCTGCTGAAGAGCCAGGGCATCCCCATCACCGGCGTGTACATGCACCCGCGCTCGACGCACCACATGATGATCGTCGGCGTGAAGCCGACCTATTCCGGCATCGCCATGCAGATCGCCCAGCTCGCCTTCGGCAGCAAGCTGGGGCCGTGGTTCCACATGGTGGTGGTGGTCGACGACAAGACCGACATCTACAACTGGAACGAGGTCTACCACGCCCTGTGCACGCGCTGCAATCCGGCGCGCGGCATCCACATCTTCCGCAACACCACCGGCACGCCGCTCTATCCGCACGCCTCGCCCTACGAGCGCAAGTGGTCGATGGGCTCGCAGGTGCTGTTCGACTGCCTCTGGCCGGTGGACTGGGATCCGGTGAACGACGTGCCGACCACGGTGTCCTTCAGGAGCGTGTATTCCCAGGAAATCCAGGACCGGGTTACGTCCAACTGGACCGCCTACGGCTATCCGCCGGTCAAATAAGGAGAGCCGACGATGAACCAATGGGAAGTATTCGTCATGGATGTGGCGGAGCTGGCCGAGGGCCAGGACCTCGAATTGACCATCCGCACCCTTAACCCCGGCATCCACAAGTACACCTACAAGCGGGTCAGGGCGCAGGTGTCGAGCGATCCTGGCAAGTTCGCCGACCAGCTCCAGGTGCGCCTGGGGCGGGGGCAGATGAGCAACCGGAAATTCTCCATCGAGGTGCTCGGGGAAGTGCAGCGCATGCCGTCGAAGTACCTCTGACGAAAAATGGGCCATCGCGATCTGCGCGGTTTTCTCGATGATCTCGCCGGCGATCTGATCCGCGTCCGCGAGCCGCTCGACCCGAAGTTCGAGATCGCCGCGCTGCTGAACGAAGTCCAGGCGGGCGGCCGGGCGGTGCTGTTCGAAAATGTAAGGGGGCATCCCGGTACGCGCATCGCCGGCAACCTGCTGTCGAGCCGCCGCCTCGCCGCGCGCGCCCTCGGTACCAGCGAGGATCGCCTCGTCGACACCTACGTCGAGCGCAGCGCGCAGCGCGTGGCGCCCGTGCAAGCGATGGGCGCGGCGCCCGTGCACGACTTCGTGCATCGCCAGCCGGCCGATGTGCAGGCGCTGCTGCCGCTGCTCACGCATTACGAAAAAGACGCCGCCCCCTTCCTCACCTGCGGCGTCGTGCTGGCGCGCGACCCGGCCTCCGGCATGCGCGGCATGGGCGTCCACCGCATGATGTTCAAGGGCGGCCGGCGCTTCGGCATCCTGCTCGCCAACCCGCCCCTGTCGCAGTTCCTCGCCAACGCGGAAGCCGCGGGCAAGCCGCTGCATGTCGCGGTGGCGCTGGGCGTCGATCCGGCCATGCTGATCGCCTCGGTGGTGAAGACCGGCCCGCTCGGCCCGGACAAAATGGAGATCGCCGGCGCCCTGCGCGGCGCGCCGGTGGAACTGGTCCGCGCACAGACGGTGGATGTGGAAGTGCCGGCGCGCGCCGAGGTCGTCATCGAAGGCCATATGCTGCCCGGCGTGCGCGAACCGGAGGGCCCGTTCGGCGAGAACACCGGCTATTACTTCTCCAACACCAGTCCCGTCGTCGAGGTCAGCGCCATCACCCACCGCAAGGATTTCATCTTTCCGGCGCTGTGCCCGTGGACGGCCGACGTGGATACGCTGCTCTCGCTCGCCGGCGGCGCGGAACTGCTCGGCCAGTTGAAGGGCCTGGTGCGCGGCGTTGTCGACCTGGAGCTCGTGCCCGGCACCTGCAGCTTCGCCGCGGTGATCGCGGTGAAGGACTGCCCGGCCCACGAGGCGCGCCGGCTGATCCACCTGGCCCTGACCCTCGACCGGCGCCTGAAGACCGTCACGGTGGTGGACGACGACGTGGACATCCGCAATCCGCGCGAGGTGGCCTGGGCGCTCGCCACGCGCTTCCAGGCCGAGCGCGACGCGGTGATTCTCAACGGCATGGAAGGCTATGTCATCGATCCTTCCGCCGGCGGCGGCGCCGGCTCGAAGATGGGCTTCGATGCCACGCGCGGGGCGGGGGCGACGTTCGACAAAATCGCCATTCCGGCCGCCGCCGTGGCCCGGGCGCGCGCGGTGGCCGCGGCAATCGACAGGGGATAGACATGTACCCCCACGCTCACATACGTTCGCTGCCCCCCGAGGGGGCGCATGCCTCCTTCGGGGCGGCCCTGCGGGAGGCATGGTCATGAAATTGGTGGTGGGAATTTCCGGGGCGAGCGGCGCCATCTACGGCATCCGCACGCTGGAGGTGCTGCAGAAGGCGGGCATCGAGACGCATCTCGTCATGTCCGACTCGGCCAAGCGCACCATCGTCTACGAGACGGAGTACTCGGTGGAGGACGTCAAGCGCCTGGCCTCGCACGTGCACGACATCAACGACGTCGGCGCCTGCATCTCCTCCGGCTCCTTCCGCCATGCCGGCATGATCCTCGCGCCGTGCTCGATCAAGACGCTCTCCGCGATCTCGAACTCCTTCAACACCAACCTGCTCATCCGCGCGGCGGACGTCTCGCTCAAGGAGCGGCGCAAGCTGGTGCTGATGCTGCGCGAGACGCCGCTGCATCTGGGCCATCTGCGCCTGATGACGCAGGTGACGGAATGCGGCGCCGTGCTGGTGCCGCCGCTGCCGGCGTTCTACCACAAGCCGAAGACGATCGAGGACGTGATCATGCAGTCGGTCAACAAGGCGCTCGACCAGTTCGACCTCGGCCTCGATCTCTTCAAGCGCTGGACCGGCAACGAGGAGCGGGAGGCTTTGAAGCAGCGCTGACTATGGGAGAGGCGGCCATGGCGGTGACGGAGCGGGTGACGGAAGCGGAAACGCTGCTGCTGGCGGGCGAGGCCTGCTCGGGGCTGGGCGAGGGCGCGGCCTTCACCCGGCTGGAGTGGGTGCGGCGCGAGTTCCTCGCCAGGCTGGGCTTCGAGCCCTACCCCGGCACCTTCAATTTGCGCATGGCCGGGCCGGAGTGGGAGGAAGCCAGGCGCGTCATGGCGCGCGAGGCCGGCATCGCCATCACGCCCGAGGCCGGCTTCTGCGCGGCGAAATGCTTCCACGTCGTGGTAGGCGGCTGCATCACGGGCGCGGTGGTGTTCCCCGCGGTGGCCGGCTACCCGGCCGACAAGTTCGAGGTCGTCTCCGCCGTGCCGGTGCGCCAGGCGCTCGGCGTCAGCGACGGCGACAGCGTAGCCGTCAGCATCGTCTGCTGAATGGCGCGTCACTGCCAGCACTGCGGCGCCGTCCTGGCGGAACTGACTTTTGCCGACGGCAGAGTGCGCGGGCAGTGCGAGCGCTGCGGCGCGGTGGCCTGGCGCAATCCCGTGCCGGTGGGCATGGCGCTGATCGAGCATGAGGGCGGGCTGGTGCTGATCCGCCGCCTGGCCGATCCGCTCGCCGGCTACTGGGCGCCGCCGGCGGGCTATGTCGAGAGCGGCGAGTCGGTGCCCGAGGCGGTGCTGCGCGAGGCGCGCGAGGAGACCGGCCTGGACATCGCGCTCGACGGCCTCTTCGGGGTGTACTCACGCGCCGACGTGAATGTGCTGATCGTCGCCTACCGCGCGCATGCCGTCGGCGGCACGCTGGCGGCGGGCGACGATGCGATCGAGGCCGGCCTGTTCGCGCCGGGCGCATGGCCGCAGGAGCCGCCGCCGGCGAGCGGGGCGGCGATCGACGAATGGTTCTACGGCGTCATCCGCGACGCCACGGCGCGCTGGCGCCCAACGCACTGAAAGGAGAAATGATGGACCCCCACGCTCACATTCGTTCGCTGCCCCCCGAGGGGGCGCATGCCTCCCTTGGGGCGGCCCGGCGGGAGGCATGATGATCGGCAACATCACCCCACACATGCCCGAGAAGCTCGTTGCCTGCCTGCGGCCCGGCGCGCCCGGCCTGCTGCTCACCGCCGGCGCCGACGACTTCGCCACCTCGGCCTACACCTGGATCGTGGCGCTCGACGCGCAGCGCGCGCGCTTCGCCGTGGACGAGGGCGGCTCGACCATGGCCAACCTGCAGCGCAGCGGCCAGGCCTCGCTGCAGGTGATCGGCCAGGGCGATATCTCCTTCATCGTCAAGGGCCGCGCGCGCGCGCTGAAGCCGCGCCTCGACGCCGCCGCACCCTACGTCATCCAGCTCTGGGAGATGGAAGTGGTCGGCGCCAAGGACCAGTCATGGCCGGGCGTGGCGACCAACGCCCTGACCTACGAGTGGCCGGCCGCGCAGCGCGAGGCCATGCTCGGGATGGAACAGGCCGTTTACAAGGAGATGCGCGAGGCGAAGTAGCAAGGAACGAAGCGGAGAGGCTTTATCCCGGAATCATCATGACGTATTTCGACGAGAGTACCGAAACCCTGCCGCGCGAGCGACTCGCCGCGCTGCAGCTCGCGAAGCTGCAGGCCATGGCGAAGGAGCTGTGGGGCAGGAACCGCTTCTACACCGAGAAGTGGAAGCAGGCCGGCATGCAGCCGGGCGACATCAGGTCGCTCGACGATCTCGCCCGCCTGCCGCTCACCACCAAGCACGAGCTGATGGAGGACCAGGCCGCGCACGGCCCCTTCGGCCGCAATCTCACCTACCTGATCGAGCAGTACGTGCGCTTCCACCAGACTTCAGGCACCACCGGCGTGCCGCTCAAGGTGCCGGACACCGAGGCCGGCTGGCAGTGGTGGGGCCGCTGCTGGGGCCACGTGCTGGCCGGCGCCGGCGTGACGCCGGCCGACCGCATCTTCATGGCCTTCTCCTTCGGCCCCTTCGTCGGCTTCTGGGCGGCCACCGAGGGCGCGCGCCAGCTCGGTGCGCTGATGATCCCCGGCGGCGGACGCGATTCGCCGCAGCGCCTCGAGCTCATGCGCGAGGTCGGTGCCACGGTGCTCTGCTGCACGCCGACCTATGCCCTGCGCCTGGCCGAAGTCGCGCGCGAAACCGGCTTCGACCTCTCCGCCATTCCCATGAAGGCCACGGTGCACGCCGGCGAGCCGGGCGCCAACGTGCCGGCGACCAAGGCGCGCATCGAGGAGGTGTGGAGCGCCAAGTGCTTCGACCACGCCGGCGCCACCGAGGTCGGCGCGCATTCCTTCGAATGCCAGGCCCAGCCCGGCGGCACCCACCTCATCGAGAGCGAGTTCATCGCCGAGGTGCTCGACCCGGCCACCGGGCGGCCGGTGGCGGAAGGCGAGCGCGGCGAGCTGGTCATCACCAACCTCGGCCGCTGGGGCTTCCCCATCGTGCGCTACCGCACCGGCGACATCGTGCGCACCACCACGCAGCGCTGCGCCTGCGGCCGCACCTCGCTCAGGTTCGAGGGCGGCATCCTCGGCCGCGCCGACGACATGGTCACGGTGCGCGGCGTGAACGTCTTCCCCGCCGGCGTCGAGAACATCCTGCGCAAGTTCGCCGAGATCGACGAATTCCGCATCACAGTGCACAAGGTGCGCCTGATGGACGAGATGGACGTCGAGGTCGAGCTGTGCGAGGGCGCCGACCCGAACGTCGTGCACGCCATCGCCGAGCGCCTCGACGCCATGCTCTCCTTCCGGCCGCGCGTGCACCACGTCTCCCGCAACGCCCTGCCGCGCTTCGAGCTGAAGGCCAGGCGCTTCCACGTCAACCGCGAGGCCTAGGATGAACGGCCCCCACGCTCACTTCGCTCGCTGCCCCCCGAGGGGGCGCTCAGTGCCCTTCGGGCGGCCGGGCGGGCACTGAGGATGCCCCTGCGCTGGCGCAGCTGCCCGCGGCCGGCGGGTGGCCCCGCCACGCCGGCGGCCACCCCGCCCGGCACGGTGGTGTGCGCCATCGGCGACATCCACGGCCGCAGCGATTTGCTGGAGCAGATCCACGCCGGCCTCGCCCTCGATGCCCGCCTGCGGCCGGCAAGCCGCCGCGTGCTCGTCTACCTCGGCGACTACTTCAGCCGCGGCGTCGACGCGCGCGCCGTGATCGAGCGCGTGCTCGCCTGGCGCCCGCCCGGCTGGGAGATCGTCACGCTGAAGGGCAACCACGAGGACCTCATCCTGCGCTTTCTCGAAGGCGAGTTGCGCACCGGCCTGCACTGGCTGGATTACGGCGGCGTCGACGCGCTGGCCCACTACGGCATCCCCATGGCCGATCCGGAAGCGCGCGACGAAGCGACCGGGGCCGAACTGCGCCATCGGCTGCTCGGCGCGCTGCCCGCCGCCCACCGCGATTTCCTGCGCCATCTGCCCGCCAGCCACCGCGAGGGCGGCTACTTCTTCGCCCATGGCGGCGTGCTGCCCGGCGTGCCGCTGGAAGCGCAGTCCGAGCGCGACCTCGTCTGGATCCGCAAGCGCTTCCTCCACTCGGAAGCCGATCACGGCGCCGTGGTGGTGCACGGCCACTGCATCTCGCCCGAGCCGGAAGTGCGCCCCAACCGCATCGGCATCGATACCGGCGCCTACCGCAGCGGGGTGCTTACCTGCCTGGTGCTGGATGGCGCCGAGCGCGCCTTCCTGCAGACCTGAATGCGGCGGCGCCAGCGCATCGCTGGCGCCGGCCACGGCGGATGCCGCGGCGAATTGGGCTATAATCCGCCGACATTTTCCCGGCCCTCGCGGCGATCCGCTTCCCATTCCATGCCTGCCGACGAAACCGTCATCTCCTGCCGCGGACTGCACAAAATCTACGTGCAGGGCGGGGTCGAGGTGCCCGTGCTGCTGGGCATCGACCTCGATGTGGTGCGCGGCGAGCGCGTGGCCGTGGTCGGCGCCTCCGGCTCAGGCAAGAGCACGCTGCTGCACCTGCTTGGCGGCCTCGACGCCCCCACGGCGGGCAGCGTCAGCCTGCTCGGGCGCGAGCTGACGCGCATCGGCGAGGCCGAGCGCGGGCGCATGCGCAACGAGGCGCTCGGCTTCGTATATCAGTTCCACCACCTGCTGCCGGAATTCACCGCGCTCGAGAACGTCGCCATGCCGCTGCTGATCCGGCGCCTGCCGCGCGCCGAGGCGGAGGCGCGGGCGGCGGCCATGCTCGCCGAGGTCGGCCTGGGGCAGCGTCTGAAGCACACGCCCGGCGAACTGTCCGGCGGCGAGCGCCAGCGGGCGGCCGTGGCGCGCGCGCTGGTGACGCAGCCGGCCTGCGTGCTGGCGGACGAACCCACGGGCAATCTCGATCGTCATACCGCAGAAAGCGTCTTCGATCTCATGCTGGCGTTAAACGAAACCCATCGCACCAGCCTCATCATCGTCACCCACGATATGCATCTCGCCGCGAAGGCATCTCTCACCCTGAATCTGAGCGATGGGGTCTTGCAGGCGGCGGCCTGATTCATAAGCATTTCAGCACCTGCTCCCGGATCGGGCCGGGCTCAAGTTTGCCTGGCTGACGCCGATATACCGACTTGTCCCCCAGAAGCCGGACAAAACAATCGGAGTCAGACATGAGCTCACTGTTCGCCCCCGCGGTTGCCCTGATGAACCGCCTCAAGTATCCCTACAAGTTCGGATTGATCGGCCTGGTCGCCCTCGTCGTCGTCGCCTACCTGGTGACGGTGCTGTCGGTCAGCCTGCGCGGCTCCGTCAAGCAGAGCCAGCGCGAACTGGCCGGCGTGGCTGCAATCAAGCCGATGCTCAGCCTCATCCAGCTGATGCAACAGCATCGCGACATGGCCAACGGCGTGCTGGCCGGCAACGCCAAGCTGAAGGACAAGGTGGCGGCCAATGCCGGCGAGATCGCCGAGGCGATCGGAATCGCTGACGCCGCCCTTGCCGCGCAAGGGGACATCGTCGGTCAGCAGGAGGACTGGAAACCTCTGAAGGACGAATGGACGGCGCTGGCGAACGAGTGGCCGGAATTGACCGGTCCGGCGAGTTTCACCGCGCACACGGCCGTGGTGCAGCGTGCCATGCAGATCGTTACCGGCATCGGCGACGGCAGCGGGCTGGTGATGGATCCCGATCTGGATTCCTACTATCTCGCCAACACGGCGGTGTTCGTCATGCCGGAAACCCTGGAGCGGCTGGCCGTCATCCGCGGCGCCGGCAACGGCGTGCTGACCAAAAAGACCATTACGGAGGACGAGCGGCACGAGTTTTCGACGCGGCTCGGTGTGCTGGACAAGATGACCTCCGATCTGCTGGCTTCATTGGCGCGCGCGGAAAAGTACAACCCAGGGATCAAGCCGGCGCTGGACCAGTTCAGGCAGAAATTCGTCGGCGAGACCGGCGAGGTGGTGGTGGTGACGCAAAGCGAGTTGACCACGGGGCGGCTGAACACGCCGGCCGACTATTTTTTCAGAAAGGCGACCGGAGCGATCGACGCGGGCTATGCCGAACTTTCCGGCATGCTGTTCCCGGCAGTGGAAAAGCTCATCGAGGCGCGCATCGCCCGCCTCGATACCCGGCTCGCCCTCAGCCTGGGGCTGGCCGTGCTGGCAGTGCTGATCGCCTTGTATCTGACGGTCGGCATGTACCTGGCCATCGTCGGCGGGGTGCATCGCCTTGCCGAGGGGGCGCAGCGCATCGCCGGGGGAAATTTGACCAGCCGTGTTGCAGAGGAGTCGAAAGACGAACTGGCGGTCGTCGCCCGGGGTTTCAATTCGATGGCGGATTCGCTCAACGAGTTGATCGGCAAGATTCAGTCGAACGCGAGCAATGTTTCGGCGGCGGCAACGTCGCTAGCCGCCTCCTCATCGCATATCCATGACGGATCGCAGAAACAGAGCGAGGCGGCCTCCGCCATGGCCGCCTCCGTCGAGCAGACCACGGTCGGCATCGGGCAGATCGCCGAGCATGCCCGCCATGCGCAGGAAATCTCCGCCGAATCCGGCACGCTGTCGGATGAAGGCAGCGATGTCGTGCACAGGACGGTCGACGAGATGAAGCAGATCGCCGCTTCCGTCGAGCAGTCGGCGCGGCTGATCGAGGAGCTGGGCAGGCAGTCGGACCGGATCTCCGCCATCGTGAACGTCATCAAGGACATTGCGGACCAGACCAACCTGCTGGCCCTGAATGCGGCGATCGAGGCCGCCCGGGCGGGGGAATCGGGCCGCGGCTTCGCCGTGGTTGCCGACGAGGTGCGCAAGCTGGCCGAGCGCACGACCAAGTCGACACAGGATATCGCCTCCATGATCGCTTCGATCCAGAGCGGCACCAGCCAGGCAGTGGAGAGCATGCATTCCGGGGTGGAGCGGGTCGCCGGAGGCGTCGAACTGGCCATGCGCGCCGGCGAGGCGATGGAAAGGATCAAGTCCGGCGCCCTGCGCGTCGTGCAGTCGGTGGACGATATCTCCCTGGCGCTGAAGGAGCAGAGCGCGGCGAGCGTGGAGATTGCCGGAAACGTGGAGAAGATCGCCCAAATGGCCGAGGAGAACAATGCCGCGGTGGCAGGAACAACGGCGACTGCGCGCGAGCTGGAACGGCTGGCCGCCGGGCTGCAGGGCGAGATTCGCCGCTACCGCGTGAATTGAGCTTCGACACGTTGCGCAGCGGGGGTGCCGCCATCGGCCTCCCTTCACGATTCGGGGCGATGCAGCCGCCGCTTCCGCCAGGCCCGGACCAGGTACCAGCGCCAGGCCATGCGCACCACGATATAGCCGAGAAAGGCCAGCAGCGAGGCCAGCAGCACCAGACCGAGGGCAAGCGGCTTGCCCAGTCCGAGCATCCAGTCAGTGAGCGCCTTGATCCAGGCGAAGAACCCTTCCGGCCCCCAGTCCGGCGGCTCGACGAACTCGCCGCCCGTGCCGAGCGCCAGCCGGCCCAGGCCGAAGGCGGCGAAGTAGAGCGGGACGATGGTGAGCGGGTTGGTGTAGAAGGTGGTGAATAGCGCCAGCGGAAGGTTGACGCGAAAAATCACGGCGCAGATGGCCGCTCCGAGCAACTGGAACGGCCCGGGGATCAGGCCGCAGAACAAGCCCGCCGCCACGGCGCCGGCGACCGAGTGGCGGTTGAGGTGCCACAGCCGCGGGTGAAGCAGGGTGTTCTCGAACGGAGCCAGCCAGCGGTTCGCAAGGATGGCCTCGTGATCGGGAAGGTATTTGCGGAGATGCTTGCGCATTGTGCGTTCGATTCTATCGAAAAGCCCCGCGCACCGCTCCCAAACCCGCATAAAATCCGCT
>PNJM01000008.1 GCA_013821865.1 Rhodocyclaceae bacterium | reverse complement strand
TGTTCGGGCCGTGCACCAGCTGGGCCGAGCCGAGATGCAGCGGCGACACGGCCTGCACGCCGTCGAGCTCGGCCATGGCCGCCGCGTCGGCGACGGTCAGGGTCGGCGAGCCGCCGGCGCCGCTGCGTATGCCGCCGGCCGAGGTGTAGCCGGAAACCACCACGAACAGGTTGCTGCCCATCGTGCTGATGGTCTGCGCCACGGCGTATTGAGCGCCCTGGCCGATGGCCATCATCAGCACGACGGCGCCGACGCCGATCACCATGCCGAGCATGGTCAGCAGCGTGCGCAGGCGATTGGCGCCCATCGCGCGCCAGGCTTCCTGCAGCATGGCGCCTAGCAAGGCGATGCCTCCGCCTGCGGCTGCGTGGGGGCGTCGAGGACGATGCGTCCGTCGAGAAAGCGCACCTGGCGGCGCGCGTGGGCGGCTATATCGTTCTCGTGGGTGATCAGGACGATCGTGATGCCTTCGTCGTTGAGCGCCCGGAACACGCCCATGATCTCCTCGCCGGTATGGCTGTCGAGGTTGCCGGTCGGCTCGTCGGCGAGGATGAGCTGCGGGCGGTTCGCCAGGGCCCGGGCGATCGCCACGCGCTGCTGCTGGCCGCCGGAAATGCGATTGGGCAGCGAGTCGGCATAGCCGCCCAGCCCCACCTTGTCGAGCACGGCCAGCGCCCGCTCGCGCCGCTCCTCGCGGCCGATGCCGGAATAGACCAGCGGCAGCGCGACGTTGTCGGCAAGGCCCATGCGCGGCAGCAGGTTGAAACCCTGGAAGACGAAGCCGATGGTGCGGTTCCTGAGCGCCGCCGTCTCGTCCTTGCCGAGTTCGGCGACGTTCCTCCCCGACAGGATGTAGCGTCCTGCGCTGGGCCGGTCGAGGCAGCCGAGGATGTTCATGAAGGTGGACTTGCCCGAACCCGATGGCCCCATGATGGCGACGAACTCGCCCGGCAGGATGGACAGGTTGACGTCCTTGAGGACCGGAAACGGGCCGGCCGGCGTGTCGTACGCCTTGAAAAGCGATTCAACGCGGATCACCTCGTCCGCCATCAGAACATCCTCAGGCGGAATGTGCTCGACGAGGCGGACTCTGCGGTTGTGATGTTTTCGCCCGTGACCACCTTGTCGCCGGCCTTGAGATCGCCGCCGGCCACCTCGGTGAAGCGGGCATCGGTTATGCCGGTGCCGATGCTGATCGGCTTGATCTGGTAGCCGTCCAGGACATAAACGGTTCCGCTACCGGCGTCGCGCCGCCTCTCGCGCTTCTCGCCGCCGGGTCCTTGCGCGCCTGCGCCGGGTCTCGCGCCTTCGCCGTTGGCTTTCTCGCCGCCCTTTTCGCTGCTGGCCGGCTTGAAGCGCAGCGCGGCGTTGGGCACCAGCAGCACGTCCTTCTTCTGCGCCACGGCGATGCTGACATAGGCGGTCATGCCGGGGAGCAGGATCTGTTCCGGATTCTCCACGGCCACCACGACGTTGTAGGTCACCACGTTCTGCAGCGTCGTCGGATTGAGGCGGATCTGCTTCACCTTGCCGCGAAAGCTGCGATTGGGAAAGGCATCGACGCTGAAGCGCACCGGCTGATCGACGCGGATGTTGCCGATGTCGGCTTCGGCGAAGGTGGTGTAGATCTGCATCTGCGTCAGATCCTGGGCGATCTTGAACAGCGTCGGCGTCTGGAAGCTGGCGGCGACGGTCTGGCCGACATCGATCTGGCGGTCCACGACCACGCCGGACACCGGCGAGCGGATCACCGAGTAGCCGAGGTTGGCGCGGTCGCGGTCGTTCTGCGCCCGGGCGAGCCTGGCCTGCGCCTCCGCCGATTCGCGCGCCTGCACAACCTGGTCGAGTTCCTGGCGCGAGACGTATTCCTGCTGGTAGAGGGGCTTCAGCCGCGCCTCGTTCGCGCGCGCCAGTTGCAGCGCGGCCAGCGCGCTGGCCACGCTGGCGTCGCTCTGCCGCACCTGGGCCGAGTAGAGCGAGTCGTCGAGTTCGGCCAGGATCTGGCCGGCCTTGACCTGATCGTTGAAGTCGACATGGAGCTTCTTGACCGTGCCCGAAACCTGGGTGCCGACGCTGACCAGCGTCACCGGGTTGAGGGTGCCGTTGGCCGACACGGTCTGGGTGACATCGCCCTTGTCCAGGGCATGCGTCTTGTAGCGCTGCTCAGGGCTGGCCGCGGCCTGTTTCCGGTAGGCGTAATAGCCGGCGATCGCAAGCAGGCTGGCGGCGACGGCGAGCACGGCGATTTTCTTCATGCGGATCATGGGCGGTCTTTCTGCGTGGCGGGGGCCGCAGCCTGCGGCGCCAGGGCGGTGAGCAATCCCGAATCCAGCGCACCCATGGCCTGGGCCAGGGTGGCGCGCGAGACGAACCAGTTGTAGCCGGCCTGTATCCTCTGCTGCCTCGCGCTGGCGAGCGCCGTCTGCGCGGTGAGCAGATCGAGGATGCTGCCGACGCCGGCCCGGTATCGGCCGGCAGCAACCTTTTCCGACTGGATTGCGCTCTCGAGCAGATCCGCGGCGGTCTTCACCGACTGGGTGGCGGTGGTGAGGTTGGCATAGGCATTCCAGACGTCCAGCGCCACCTGCAGGCGGACCTGCTCGCGCCGCGCGGCCTGGACATCGGCCTGGGCTTCCGCCGCGCGCACCTTGTAGGTGGTGGAAAAGCCGCTGAAGATCGGGATGGTGAGCGTGAGGCCGATGTTCGAGCTGTCATAGGCAGTCTGGCCGGAGACCTGGCTGCGGCCGGCGCCGCCGCCGAGGGAGAGCGTCGGCAGGTGGCTGGCCTGCGCCGCATCGACGTTCGCCCGGGCGGCGCGGAACTGCGCTGCCGCCGCGGCGAGATCGGGCCGCCGAGTGCGCGCTTCCTCGATCAGTTTCGTGACATCGGCCTCGAAGCCCGCTTCCGGCGCGGCGGGCGGCATCGGCGCCAGCGCCAGAGCGCGCGTCGGCTCGGTGCCGAGCGCGTTGGCGAGCGTGCCCTGCGCGGTTTTCACGGCGCCTTCGGCGGTGATGCGGTTGAGCACCGCCTGGGCGTGGGCGGTGCGCGCCAGCAGCCGGTCGGCCGGGGTGGCGGCGCCCACCCGGTAGCGGGCATCGGCGGCGTTAAGTGATTCGAGGGCGGCCTTCTCCGACTGCAGGCTCGCCTCCAGCGCCGCGGCGGACGCCTGCTTCTGGAAGAAGGCCTGCACGGCGGCGAGGAAGATGTTTTGCACGGTTGCGTCGCGCGTGGCGGCGGCAGCGGCGAACAACTGGCGGGCGTTCTCCAGCCCGGCGGAGCGGACGCCGAAATCGAACAGCACGTAGGAAAGATCGGCTCCGAGCGATCGCTGGGAGTAGGGGTCGCCACCCCGCGACGCCTCGTTGCGGAGGCGGCTGGCGGAGACGCTGGCCGAGACGGCGGGCAGGTAGGCCGCCTGCGCCACGCCGAACTGGGCCGCCTGGGCGCGGGCGCCGGCCCAGGCCTGGCGCGTCTGCGGGTTGTTGCACAGCGCGACATCGACGGCGTCGGCGAGGCTCAACGGCTTGCCGAGGTCGGCCGGCTGGCAGGGCGCGGTCTCGGTCGCGCGCACGCCGGCGAGCGGCGGCACGGCGGCGAGCGTGCCGAAGGGGTCGCCAAGCTCGCCGGCATAGGCCGGCATGACGGCCAGGGCGCATGCGGCGAACAGGGCGCCTCGCCGCAGCGAAGCAGGGAAAGCGGGAGTCATGTCGGCAGAATCGGCTTCGATCGCCGGATTCTACCGTGCCGCGAAACGGAGAATGTAAGGAAGTGTTATGCGATGCCCGGGTTGCCGGCGACGCCAATCAGCCTCGGCTCGTTGAGCTTGCGCGGCGTGACGACTTTCTTGTCGCGCAGCCATTTCGTCACCACGTCCCAGATCGGCTCGCCGGTGGCGCCTTCCGCCACCGGCGCCCAGCCGGCCACCTTGTAGGTCCTGGCCGCCTCGATCGGCTTGCCGTCCAGGCGCATGTCCTGGATTCGACTGCCCATCGCCGCGTTCGGGTCGCAGGCGTAGCTCATGCCGCCGACGCGCACCATGTCGCCGCCCTGCTGCTTGTAGGGGTCGGCATTGAACAGGTTGTCGCAGACATCTTCCAGCACGTTCTTGATCATCTCGCCGCTCATGTCGGTGAGCGTCGAGTAAGGGTAGGTGATGGCCGTCTGGTCCATGACGTGTTCGAAGGTGATGGCCTGGCCGGGCAGGATGCTGGTGCCCCAGCGGAAGCCGGGCGAGAAGGCGATCTGCGCGCCTTTCGCTTCCATCATGGCGTCGAGAATGAGCTGGTCCCAGCTGCCGTTGAAGTTGCCGCGGCGGTAGAGCAGGCCCTCGGAGACGGCCAGCTTCTCCTCGAGTTTCGCCTTGTGCGGGGCGCGCACCTTGTCGATGTAGGCGGCCATTTCCTTGTCGGCCGGCAGCAGGTTGGAGAACACCGGCAGCAGCTTGTAGCGCCAGCCTTGGATATTGCCTCCGCGCACGTCGAAGTCCAGCACGGAGAGGAACTTTCCGTTCGAGCCGGAGTTCATCACCAGCGTCTGTCCGCCGGCGTTCTTCACGATGGAGGGCGCCGGCACGCCGTCGTGGGTGTGGCCGCCGAGAATGGCGTCGATGCCCGTGACGCGGCTCGCCATCTTGAGGTCGACGTCCATGCCGTTGTGCGAGAGCAGCACCACGACCTGGGCGCCCTTGCCGCGCGCCTCGTCTACGACCTTCTGCATTTCGTCGTCCTGGATGCCCATGGTCCAGTCGGGAATCATGTAGCGCGGGTTGGCCACCGGCGTGTAGGGGAAGCCCTGGCCGATCACCGCCACCGGCACGCCGTTGATTTCGCGTATGGCGTAAGGCTTGAACACCGGGTCGCCGAAGTCCGTGGTCTTGACGTTCTGGGCAAGGAATTCAATCTTGCCGGGGAAATCCTTCTTGACGATTTCCTGCACCCGCTCCGCGCCGAGAGTGAACTCCCAGTGCCCCGTCATGATGTCGACGCCGAGCAGCTTGCAGGCATCCACCATGTCCTGGCCCTTGCTCCACAAGGCCGTGGCGGAGCCCTGCCAGGTGTCGCCGCCATCGAGCAGCAGGGCGCCGGGGCGCGAGGCGCGCAGGCGCTTCACCAGGGTGGCCAGATGGGCGAAGCCGCCGACCTTGCCGTAGGCCCTGGCGGCCTGCGCGAAATCGAGATAGGTGAAGGCGTGCGCATCGAGCGAACCGGGCCTGATGTTGAACGCTCTGAGCAGGTGCTCGCCGACCAGGTGCGGCGCGCGGCCGACCGCCCCGCCGATGCCGAGGTTGACGTTCGGCTCGCGGAAATAAATCGGGAGCAACTGGGCATGGCAGTCGGTGAAATGCAGCAGCGAGACGTTGCCGAAACGGGGCAGGTCGTAGAGCTTGCCGCCGCCCTGGGCAGCGAGCAGTTCCCGGCTGTCGAGGGCGAAGCCGGCGGCGGAGGCGGCGGCGAGGATCTGCAGGAATTCCCGGCGGTTCATGGACATCTGTGGGGTCCTCAAAAGAAAGAGGCTTGGCGATGCCAAGCCTCTTCGAAAGGTATGGCGGTCATTTGCTGTTGACCGGCGACTGCGGGTCGAGCAGCAGGGCGACGAGATCCTTGATCTGGCTTTCGGTGAGCGCGCCGGCATGGCCGAAGCGCGGCATGGCCGAGCAGAGATTGAAGGCCTTGGCGTTGTAGATCTTGCCGTAGGCGTATTTCTGCACGTCCGGCGTATTGCCGCGGAGCTTGCCGAACTGATAGAGGCTGGGGCCGATGGTGCCGAAGGAGGTTTCCTGCGGGCCGATCTGGTGGCAGTTGTAGCAGTTGCCGCCGCCGGGCACGCCGGCCTTGTCGCTCCAGGTCATGCCGCGGCCGCTCTGCGCCAGCTTTTCGCCGGCCTTCCAGTCGCCCATCAGCTTGCCGTCGGGCGGGTACTTGATGCTTTCCATCTGGTCGCGCTCCAGGCGCTCGGCAATCGCCTTGGGCGGATGGTCCGACGTGCGGTTGCAGATGGCCTGCAGGCCGTCCTCATGGACGCGGTCGGCGGTGGCGATGCCGCGCGTCTTGAAGTCGCGCTTCATCATGGCGATGGCTTCGGCGCGATAGTCGCGGACTTCCTCGGCGAGGGCGGCACCGCAGGCCAGCGTGGCGGCGCAGAGAATCGTGGTCTTCATGGCAGTCATGTCTGCTCCCCCCTTAACGCTTGATGCCCGGGCCCTTGTAGACCTGGCCGTTGGCGGTTGCCGTCATGTAGGTCAGGAGGGCGGTGATGGAATCCGACAGGTAGGCCGGCTCGGGGAAGCGCTGCTGGCGGAAGCAGTCATTCATGCGCCATTGCTGCGTGAGCATGAAGCCGCCGGTCATGCGGTAGCCCGGCCAGCCCTGGTAGGCCCGGATGGCCTCGGCTGGTTTTCTCAGGTTCGGCAGGTCCTGCGTGCGGATGCGCATGCCGTCGCTGCCGTGGCAGGTGGCGCAGGAGAAATCGTAGGGGCCGGCCCGGTAGTCGAAGATTTCACGCCCGATCCTGAAGGTTTCGATTTCCTTCGGATGCTTTTGCGGCACGGCGATCTTCATGTTGCGCGACTGGGCGGCGACATAGGTGATGACCGAGACGTGATCGGGCGTCTTGCTGTCGTTGCTGAAAGGCTGCTTGCGGATGTCCTCTTCCTTGTAGCCGAGGTACTTCACCATGCAATGCACGATGCGCCGTTCGGCATCCATGACCTGGCCGACGTCGGCGAAATAGCGCGGCATTTGGACATAGGCGCCCTTGACGACCCCGGCGCCCAGGCCCAGGTCGCACTGCGCCATCGAGGCCCCGTCCGGCCCCTTCTTGTGCTTCCAGATGTCCTCGCCCTTCGCTTCGAACAGCTCGGCGGGGTTGTCTTCTTCGAGGACTTCGCGGAACTTCTCGAACTCGGCTGTGATGCCGTCCTTGGCCTTGGCCGGGGCGGCGGCTTTCGCCGGAGGGGGGGCTTTCTTCATGGGCTGCTGGGCCTGCACGGCGAAAGCCGCCGTCATCACCGCGGCAGCCATGAGAGTGCTCAGGCGCTGCTTCATGATCTTCCTCCTTGTGGGTGTTGCCGTCTTTTTCCGGAGCGGTCATCCGCCGCTCCGGTTTTTCTTGTTGCCTGCCGAGGGCGCAGAGGTCAGCCGATCGTCGCTTCGTCCGTCCTCTTGTCGCCCTTGTTGTCCACCCAGGTGATCACGACCTTGTCGCCGGCCTTGACGCCCTTGACCTTGAAGCCGAACACCGGGTTGCGCGAAACCGCCGCGCCGATCTGGCCGTCCAGAACCAGCTTGCCGGCAACCGTGGCGGTTATGCTCTGGATGTGGTGAGCCGGGACCACCTTGCCCTGGGGGTCCTTGCGCTGCCCGGTTTCCATCGGGTGGCTCATGAGCACGCGGATGTCCGCGGTATCGCCCTGCATCTGGGCGCGGATTTTCATCGGATCTGCCATGTCTTTCTCCGTTTGTTCCTGTTGATCCGGTCAGCCGCCGCAGCCGCCGACGGTGACCTTGACTTCCTTGGCCGCGACATACGACTTGCCGTCGGCCTTGGCGATGACGTGGATGTTGGAGGTCTGGCCCATCTTGAGGCGCACCGCGACCTGCGGCAGCGCGCCGTTGGCGAAATCGAAGTGCGCCGCCAGCGGGAAGGGATTTTTGTCGACCAGGACGGAGATCGACTGCGTGTTGGGAATGTTGCTCGCCACGTCGACCGGAACCACCGCGCCGTTCTCGGCGATGTCGGGGGCCTTGATTACGATATCCTTGCTGTCGGCGGCGCCGCCGGCGCCAAGGCCCTTCAGCGCCCCGGCCAAGTCCCTGGCCTCGAATGCGTTCTTGTTCCATTCGGCGGCCAGGGCCTGCGAGGGCTTCAGCACGCCGGCGGCGATGGCCGCTGCGATTGCCCCTGTGGCGCCCGCCCCTTTCAATAGGGTTCTGCGCAGTGCATCCATCCTTGTTGCTCCTTTGGTTGGTGTTCCGCCCTGTGCTCCAGGGCTGCGAAATTTGCAGTTTAATCATGACGAAGGTCCGGTCAACCCGGATTCGCCGACTATAACCGGCGGCGTACTTTATCCCGGAACCGGAACCGTTCTCAAATCATCCCTGCTGATCAGGAAATAAGGGATCGAAATAACAGGGAGGCCTTATGCACCCGCCTGCCAGTGTCCCGACTTGCCGCCGTCTTTTTCCAGTAGACGGATATTTTCGAAATGTATTCCACGATCAACGGCCTTGCACATGTCGTAGATGGTGAGCAGGCCGACGCTGACCGCCGTCAGCGCCTCCATCTCCACGCCGGTGCGGCCGACCGTCTGCGCCGTCGCCTCGCAGGTGATCGAAGCGTGCGGCCGGTCGATGGTGAACTCGACCCCGACGTTCGTCAATGCAATCGGGTGGCACAGCGGTATCAGGTCGGAAGTCCGCTTGGCCGCCTGGATGGCGGCGATGCGGGCAACGCCGAGGACGTCGCCCTTCTTCGCGTCGCCCGATTCGATCAGGGCCAGCGTTTCCGGGCGCATGAAGACGGTCCCCACGGCGCGCGCGATGCGCCGCGTCTCCGATTTCCCGGCGACATCGACCATGTGCGCCTGGCCCTGGGAATCGAAGTGTGTGAGGGGAGTGGTCATCCGGAACCCTCGACTCTCAGGCAACAGGAGGCTGCGGCGGGGGCGGAATATTGAGGCCGAGCCAGTAGCCGCCAAGCAGTGCGATGGTGTCGCGCAGGCGGGTGTAGTCGAGCGGCTTGCGCACGTAGCTGTTCGCCCCGAGCAGTGCTGCGGCGCGCACGTCCCGCTGCTCCGTCGAGGCCGAAACGATCACCACCGGAAGCAGGCGCGTCCGCGGGGTTTCCCGCAGCTCGCGCAGCACCTCCAGGCCATTGATCTTCGGCAGGTTGAGATCGAGCAGAACCACTCTCGGCTGTTCACTGGCGTCGCGGCCGGCCCAGGCGCTGCGGGCGAACAGGTAATCCAGTGCTTCCACGCCGTCGGCGCAACGCACCACCTGCTCGGTGGGGACAATCGGCTGGAGCGCCGCGAGGATCAGCTGAGTGTCTTCAGGGGAATCTTCCGCCAGCAACAAGGCATGCGCGCTCAAGAACGCTCTCCGGTCGAAACGGTCTATGGCAGGGAGGGCGGGAAATTCCCGCGGGCGATACCGTCCCGGACCCCGCCGCCCGGGTCGATCCATTGTAGCCGAAACGCCTTGCAGGAAGGCAAGGCGGTACCGACCGTGCCGTCGGCATGACGGATAACAGGTATCATTGCGCCGTGAAATTCAGAGCAATTCTTGCTTTTCTCGCCATCCTCGCGCCGGGTGTGCTGGCCGAAGGATTGCCCGACCTGGGCGAGTCTGCACAAAGCGATCTGTCGCCGCAAATGGAGCGCCGCATCGGCGAGTCCATCATGCGCGACATCCGCCTGCACGATCCGTCCTATCTCGATGATCCGGAAATAGCCGGCTACATCAATCAGCTGGGCGGCCGGCTGGCGGCGGCCAGTCCGGAATCGCGCCAGGATTTCGAGTTCTTCGTCGTGCGCGATTCCACGCTCAACGCCTTCGCCATGCCCGGCGGCTTCATCGGCGTGAATACCGGGCTGATCCTGGCCGCCCAGTCCGAATCGGAACTCGCCGGCGTGCTGGCGCACGAGATTTCCCACGTGACGCAGCGCCACCTGGCGCGCCTGCTGGGCAAACAGAGCCAGGCGCAGATGGCGCAGTGGCTGGCCATTGCCGTGGCCGTCCTTGCCGCGCGTTCCAACTCGCAGGTGAGCGAGGCGGCCATCGCCGCCGGCACCGCCGCCGGCATCCAGACCCAGCTCAACTACACGCGCGATTTCGAGCGCGAGGCCGACCGCCTCGGCATCCAGATAATCGAACGCGCCGGCTTCGACGTGCGCGGCATGGCCAGCTTCTTCGAGCGCATGCAGAAATTCGGCCGGCTCTACGAGAACAACGCGCCCGGGTACCTGCGCACCCACCCGCTCACCACCGAGCGGATCTCGGACATGGAAAACCGCGCGCTTCTCGCCCAATACCGGCAGGTGCCGGATTCGCTCGAATTCCAGTTGGTGCGCGCCAAGCTGAAGGCGCAACTGAACAGCCCGCGCGACGCGGTCACCGAGTTCGAAACACAATTGCGCGAGAAGAAATACGTCAGCGCCGCCGCCGCTCATTACGGCATGGCGACCGCCCAGCTGCGCGCCAGGAACCCGTCCGGCGCCGAGCGTGAAGTAGGCGAACTGCGCCGCCTCAAGGTCGCCTCGCCCATGGTGGAGACCCTGGCGGCGGATGCGAGGCGGACGCAGGGCGATCTTGACGGAGCGCTGCGCATTCTGCGCGAGGCGCATGTCCGCTACCCGCAGAGTCGTTCCCTCACTTACGGCCTGCTCGATGCCCTGCTGGCCGACCGGCAGCCGCAGGAGGCCTTGAAGATTGCCGGCGCCGAACTTCAGCTCCATCCGTCCGACGCCGCCCTGCACGGCCTGCAGGCGCAGAGCTACGCTGCATTGGGCAAGCGCCTGCAGCAGCACCGCGCCCAGGCCGAACTGTATGTGCTGCGAGGCCAGCTGTCTCCGGCCATCCAGCAGCTGGAATTGGCGCAGAAAGCCGGCGACGGTGATTTCTATGAGCATTCCCAGGTCGACGCCCGCTTGCGCGAGCTGCGCGCTCGCCTGGCGGAAGAGGCGAAGCAGAAGCTGCCGTATTGACGGTAAACCGCGTACCCCGCGCATCACTTGATCCAGATCGAAACACGCCCCGCAGGGGCTTGTTTCGGCGCAGGCTAATCTGCGCGCAGCGCAGGTTAAGGGGTGCTTTGCACCCCGGCCGAGGTCACAACACGCCCCGCAGGGGCTTGTTTCGGCGCAGGCTAATCTGCGCGCAGCGCAGGTTAAGGGGTGCTTTGCACCCCGGCCGAAGCCAAAAATCGACCCCCCCTATTTCACAATAAAATAAAACGATTATTGCCCCCTGCCGGAAGTGCTAGCCTTCGCAAACTTCTTTTCGGCACAGGCAGGCGCCTTGTGCCAGCCGAAGCCGAAAATCCGGAGGAACCTAAGGGAGGAGCAGCACATGGCACTGGTCAATCCGCACGGCGGGGGCGCGCTGAAGCCCCTGTTGCTGCAGGGCGAGGCGCTCAAGGCCGAACTGGCGCGCGCCCGGACGCTGCCCAAAATCAAGGTCAGCTCGCGCGAAAAAGGCGACATCATCATGCTGGGCATCGGCGGTTTCACCCCGCTCGACGGCTTCATGACGCACAGCGACTGGCAGGGCGTGTGCGACGGCATGAAGATGGCCAACGGCCTGTTCTGGCCGATCCCCATCACGCTTTCCGCCGGCAAGGCCACGGCCGATTCGCTCAAGACCGGCGGCGACGTCGCGCTGGTCGATCCGGACAACGGCGAGATCCTCGCCACCCTGAAGGTCACCGAGAAGTACGCCATCGACAAGGCGCACGAGTGCGCCATGGTGTTCAAGACCACCGACCTCGAGCACCCCGGCGTCAAGATGGTGATGGAGCAGGGCGATGTGAACCTCGCCGGCCCGGTGAAGGTGCTCTCGCAGAGCGACTTCCCCGGGAAGTACGGCGACCTGTTCATGACCCCGGCGCAGACCCGGGCGCTGTTCGAGTCCTACGGCTGGTCCAAGGTCGCCGCCTTCCAGACGCGCAACCCGATGCACCGCTCGCACGAGTATCTGGCCAAGGTCGCCATCGAGACCTGCGACGGCGTGCTGATCCATTCGCTGCTGGGCAACCTGAAGCCGGGCGACATTCCCGCCGATGTGCGCGCCAGGGCCATTTCCATGCTGACGGAGAAGTACTTCGTCAAGAAGACCGTGGTGCAGGCCGGCTATCCGCTCGACATGCGCTACGCCGGCCCGCGCGAAGCGCTGCTGCATGCGCTGTTCCGCCAGAACTACGGCTGCTCGCACCTGATCGTCGGCCGCGACCACGCCGGCGTCGGCAGCTATTACGGCCCGTTCGACGCGCACCACATTTTCGACGAGATTCCGAAGGGCTCGCTGGAAACCCAGCCGCTCAAGATCGACTGGACGTTCTGGTGCTACAAGTGCGGCGGCATGGCCTCCGCACGCACCTGCCCGCACCCGGACTCCGATCGCCTGCTGCTCTCCGGCACCAAGCTGCGCAAGATGCTGTCGGAAGGCGGTGACGTGCCGGCGGAGTTTTCGCGGCCGGAAGTGCTGGAGATACTGAAGGAGTACTACGCCGGACTGACCGAGAAGGTCGAGGTCAAGCTGGTCGGGCACTCCGCGCGGTAACGCGCGGGCGTGAACCCGGCCCGTTGGTTTTTGAATTGCGTCGGTGCATCGGTGCCGGCGTCGTTTTTTAGGAGAAGGAAAGATGCCAACTTTTGTACGTACCGACAAATGCGATGGCTGCAAGGGCCAGGACAAGACCGCCTGCATGTATATCTGCCCGCATGACCTGATGATGCTGGACAAGGACGGCTCGTCGACCGGCCATGCCATGAAGGCCTGGAACCAGGAGCCCGAGCAGTGCTGGGAATGCTATTCCTGCGTCAAGATCTGCCCGCAGAATGCCATCGAGGTGCGCCACTACGCCGACATCGTGCCGCTGGGCGGCTCGGTGCAGCCGATGCGCGGCTCCGACTCGATCATGTGGACCATCAAGTTCCGCAACGGCACGCTGAAGCGCTTCAAGTTCCCCATCCGCACCACGTCCGAAGGCTCGATCGACCCCTACGGCGGCAAGCCGCTGCCCAAGGTGGCCGAACTCACCGCTCCCGGTGTGTTCACCAAGGAAATCATGGGCGGGTATCGTGCCGGCAAGCCGGAAGAACTGATCCGCCGCAAGTAAGCGCGACGAACGAACAACCAACGAATTAGGGTGAATGCAATGTCTCAAGGAACTTTCAGTAATCCCGAGATCGTCCAGGAAGAGGTCGATATCCTCCTCATCGGCGGCGGCATGGCCTGCTGCGGCGCCGGCTACGAAATCATGCGCTGGGCCGAGGCCGTCAAGGCCGAGACCGGCACCGATCTGAAGATCAAGCTGGTCGACAAGGCCGCCATGGACCGCTCCGGCGCCGTGGCGCAGGGCCTGTCCGCCATCAATACCTACATCGGCCCCGATCTCGATCCCGCCGACTACGCCCGCATGGTGTCGAACGACCTGATGGGCATCACGCGCGACGACCTGGCCTACGACCTGGGCCGCAACGTCGACGACTCGGTACACCTCTTCGAGGAGTGGGGCCTGCCGATCTGGAAGACCGACGCCGAGGGCGTGCGCCATGACGGTGCCGAATCGCAGCGCGAGGGTCTGCCGGCACTCAAGGACGGCGGCAAGCCGGTGCGTTCGGGCAAGTGGCAGATCATGATCAACGGCGAGTCCTACAAGTGGATCGTCGCCGAGGCGGCCAAGAAGGCGCTGGGCCTGGATCGCATTCAGGAGCGCGTGTTCATCGTCAAGCTGGTGAACGACAAGAACGACCCGTCCCGCATCGCCGGCGCGGTCGGCTTCTCGGTGCGCGATAACAAGATCTATGTGTACAAGGCCAAGGCCGTCCTGCTCGCCGCCGGCGGCTGCGTGAACCTGTTCCGTCCGCGTTCCGTCGGCGAGGGCTCGGGCCGCGCCTGGTACCCAGTATGGAACGCCGGTTCGACCTATGCCATGGCCGCCGAGGCCGGCGCCGAGCTGACCATGATGGAAAACCGCTTCGTGCCGGCCCGCTTCAAGGACGGCTACGGCCCGGTCGGCGCCTGGTTCCTGCTCTTCAAGGCCAAGGCGACCAATGCCTACGGCGAAGACTACATGGTCAAGAACAAGGAAATGCTGAACGACTATCCGCCCTACGGGCAGGCTGCCGTTCCCGCCTCCTGCCTGCGCAACCACCTCATGCTGAAAGAGATGAAGGAAGGCCGCGGCCCGATCTACATGGACACCGTCACCGCGCTGGCCAAGCTGCGCGAGACCCTGACGCCGAAGGAAGTGAAGCACCTCGAGGCCGAGGCCTGGGAAGACTTCCTCGACATGTGCATCGGCCAGTGCGGCATCTGGGTCGGCGAGAACATCGAGCCGGAGAAGAAGATGTCCGAGCTGATGCCGACCGAGCCCTACCTGCTCGGTTCCCACTCGGGCTGCTGCGGCATCTGGGTTTCCGGCCCGACCGACCTCGGTGCGCCGACGGCGGCTGATCCGGAAGAGGACGGCGTGCCCGCGCACCTGCCGCGCGGCTGGAACTGGGGCTATCGCTCCATGACCACGGTCAAGGGCCTGTTCACCGCCGGCGACGGCGTCGGCGCCTCCGGCCACAAGTTCTCCTCGGGTTCGCACACCGAGGGTCGCCTCGCTTCCAAGGCGATGGTCAAGTACGCCCTCGACAACAAGGACTGGAAGGTCGAGCTGGATACCGATCCCGCCGTTCTGGCCGAAGAAATCTACAAGCCGGTGCGCAACTTCCTCGAGCACAAGGACTACACCACCGCCATCGACGTCAACCCGCACTACATCACGCCCAAGATGCTGCAGATGCGCCTGCAGAAAATCATGGACGAGTACGTCGCCGGCGTCGCCACCTACTACAACACCAACGACAAGATGCTGGCGGTTGCCGAAGAGAAGCTGGAGATGCTGAAGGAAGACGCCCAGAAGATGCGCGCCAAGGACCTGCACGAGCTGCTGCGCGCCTGGGAGAACTACCACCGCATCCTGACGGCCGAAGCGCACATGAAGCACATCCAGTTCCGCGAGGAGTCCCGCTACCCGGGCTTCTACTACCGCACCGACAAGAACTTCGTCGACGAGGAGAACTGGCACTGCTTCGTGAACTCGGTCTACGACAAGCAGACCCACAAGTGGACCTGCTTCAAGCGCAAGCACGTCGACCTGGTCGACAAGTCGAAGCTGTTCAAGGCGGCCGCGCACTAAACGGCGGTTCCGTGCTGTAATACCCGGGCGCCCCCGCAGGTCGGGAGGCGCCCGCTTCGTTTTGGAGGGTTGAACTATGGACACCTACATGGCAAAGGATCTGCCCTTCCCCGAGAGCCCGGTGGTGCCGCAGATGATGGATGGCAGCAAGGTCATCCAGTTCCGCTGCCGCAAGGGCATCGCCTGCTGGAACGCCTGCTGCAGCAATATCGACATTTCGCTGACGCCCTACGACATCCTGCGGCTGAAGCGCCGCCTGGGGCTGGCCTCGGCGGCCTTCCTGCGGCAGTACGCCGTGCCCTACGAGATGGAGAAGGACGGCATCGCCGGCGTCAAGCTGAAGCCGGCCGAGGGCGGCAGCGCCTGCCAGTTCATGACACCGGAAGGCTGCAGCGTGTATGAAGACCGCCCCACCGCCTGCCGCTACTACCCGGTGGCGCTGCTCTCCATGCGCAGGCAGGACGAGTACGTCGACCGCGACGCCTACGCGCTGGTCAGGGAGGAACACTGCCTCGGCCACAACGAGCCGAGGAACCTCGCCATCGACGAATACCGCGCCGAGCAGGGCCTCCAGGAGTATGACGAGCAGGGGCGCGGCTGGCGCCAATTGGTACTGAAGAAGAAGTCCTCCGGCCCGACCGTGGGCAAGCCCTCCGTACGCAGCCGCCAGCTCTTCTTCATGACCTGCTACGACATCGACACCTTCCGCGCCTTCGTCGACAGCGGCCCGTTCAAGGATCTCTACGATGTGCCCGAAGAAGAGATTAAGGCGATGCTCGGCGACTCGCTCGAAAGCGAACAGGCCCTCATGCAATTCGGCTTCCGTTTCCTGCGCCAGGTGCTGTTCGGTGAGGAAACCATCCCGATGCACAAGGAGGCCGCCGAGAAGCGCCGCGAGCAGGTGCGCGAGAAGACGGCGCAGGCCGAGCGCGAGGCCGCCGGGAAGCTGGCGCGCGCCGAGGACAGGGACGAAGGCTTCGACGATTGAGGGGGATTCGTGCTCAGAGCGTGAACCAGAAGGTCGCCCCTTCGCCGAGCCTGCCCTCGGCCCATACTTTCCCGCCGTGGCGATGGATGACGCGGGCTACGGTAGCCAGGCCGATGCCGGTACCGGGAAATTCCGCAGCCGCATGCAGGCGCTGGAAGGCGCCGAAGAGCTTGCCGGCATAAGCCATATCGAAGCCGACACCGTTGTCCCGAACAAAATAGGCCGGGCGGCCATCCTTGTCGGAGATGCCGAACTCGATGCGGGCGTCCTCTCGCTTGGACGAGTATTTCAAGGCATTGCCGAGCAGGTTTTCCAGGACCACCCTGATGAGGCCGGGATCGCACATAGCCGAGAGGCCTGGCGCGATCGTCCATTCGACCTTGCGCGCAGTCGCTTCTTCCTGCAATTCCGCTGCGATCTCCGCAGCCAGGGCCGAGAGGTCGACACGCTCGGATTTCTTGGCTTGGCGCGTCACCCTCGACAGTCCGATGAGGTCGTCGATGAGGGTGCCCATCTTCACCGAGCCGGCGCGCACGCGGGACAGATAGTTACGCGCCTTGTCGTCGAGTGTCGCAGCGTATTCCTCCTCGAGCAGTCTGGAAAAGCCGTTGATGGCCCGCAAGGGCGCGCGCAGGTCATGTGACACCGAGTAGGAAAAGGACTCCAGCTCGCGGTTGGCCGTTTCCAGGGCGCGCGTGCGCTCCGCCACGCGCGATTCCAGTTCCTCGTTCAGGCGTTCCAGCGCCTCGGTATTGCGCCACTGCTCGGTCACGTCGCGCCCGATGACGACGAGCGCCTGCCGGCCGCCGGCCTTGTCGTAGAGCGGCACCTTGGCGACGTCGAGAATGCGGTGGCCGCCCCCGGGCTGATGGATGACCTCGGTAGACTGCGTCAGTCCGGCGTTGGTCCAGGCCTGTTCGTCGCTCGCCCAGCAGGCCATGTGCTCGCCTGAGAAGGCCGGATTGAGCAGCACCAATTCCAAGTCGGTCTTGCCCTGCCAGGGCACCTCATCGAGATCGAACAGGCGCCTGGCCGTGCCGTTGATTTCCCGCCAGCGGCTGTGGCCGTCCTTGAAGAAGATCGCGTCCGGGATCGCTTCGATCAGCGTCGAAAGGCGAATCGCGCTCGTTTGGAGGGCTTCTTCGGCCGCCTTGCGTTCGGTGAGGTCGTTGAATACCGCGACATAGTTCGTAACCTTGCCGGCCTCGTTCCTTACGGCCGAAATGGACAGCCACTCCGGGTAGAGGGTGCCGTCCTTGCGCTTGTTCCAGATTTCGCCGCGCCAGTGGCCCTCATCGAGCAGGGTATCCCACATCGCGCGGTAGAAGCCGGCGTCCTGGCGGCCAGACTGCAGGATGCGTGGATTCCTGCCGATCGCCTCGTCGGCGCGGTAGCCGGTGATTTCCGTGAAGCGCGGATTGACCGCCACGATGATCCCCTTGGCGTCGGTGATGGTGATGGCCTCTTTGGCCTGCTCGAAGACGCTGGCCGCCAGCCGGAGTTGGGCTTCCGCCTGCCGGCGCCGGGTGACGTCGCTGAGGATGCAGTGGGTGCGCAGGAAGTTTCCCTCTCCGTCCCGGGCGATGCGCCCGTTCACTTCCACCAGCCGGGTCGCTCCATCGCTGCGAACGATCTCGAAGACATTGCCGTCGGTCCGGCCTTCCTGCTTGAAGCGGGAGAAGCGTTCGCCGAGCAGCGCGCCTGACGTTTCGGTCAGGAAGTCGCCGATGAAGCGGCCGACGGCCTCCTCGCGCGGACGGCCGAACAGTTCGCTCCAGGCCGCGTTGACGTCCAGTATCGTGCCGTCAGCGGTGAGAGACTGGTGGGCCAGCGGGGCCTGCTCGTACAGGTTGCGGAAGCGGTTCTCGCTCTCCCGCAGCGCCTGCTCGCTGGCGGCGAGTCTTTTCAGATCCCCTTCGATTTCCCGCTGGCGGGCCTCCAGCATGGCGGCCATTTTGTTGAAGTCCTCGCCGAGCTTGGCGAACTCGCCTTTGCCCGGCAATGCGGGCACGCGAACGCCGAGGTTGCCTTCGTGCATCAGGCGTGCGGAATCGGAGAGCGCCCGCACCGGCCGCAGGATGAACCGGTCGGTGAAGAACCAGACGATCAGGTAGGACAAAAGGCACAGGGTCGCCAGCAGGCCGGTCATGCGGGCAAGCCCCCGGGAGGCGTTCGCCCGGACGACGTCTTCGGGCACGCCGATCGAAACGACGCCGGACAGGGGCGCCTTCAGGGGCAGGTCCGCCTGCAGGCGCACGACGCCGTCGAGCCAGCGGCTTTCCACCACCTGCTCGCGGCCGCTGGCGAGCGCCTCGCCGATGCCGACCAGTTGCCGGCCGGATTTGCCGACGCAGCATTCGGGGTTCGGCTGGCGCACCACGAAAATGCCGCTCCCGTCGAGGATGCGCAGCACCACGCCGGAAGGGACGGTTTCGGCGAAGCGGGCGTTCAGCCAGTCGCGGTCGAGGTAGGCGAGGATCACGGCATGGATGCGGCCGTCGCCATCCAACAGCGGACGCGCCAGCGTGACATAGGCGCGGCCTCCCCACGGCTGGCCTTCGCCGCTCATGCCGACCACGGTGCCCCGGCTGTCGATGGCGCGCCGGACGGCGGCATCCGCGGCGGGGTCGCTCGCATCGGTTTTACGGGCGGCGCAGCGCGGCCCGCCCGCGGCATCCAGCGCGACCAGGTTGGCCAGGGGGGGATTGACGGCGACGACGTGGCGGAAAGTCTCCTCGCAGCGCGCGGTGTCGCGCAGGTCGAAGCCCGGCAGCTTGAGCAGGGTGTCGATCAGCACAAGATTGTCGCCGAGGAGGCGGTCGTAGCTGTTGGCGAAGCCGCGGGCGAGGTTCAGCGTGCGGGAAAACGCATCGTCCCGCTCTTGCCGCAGCGCCTCGGCGCGCAGCAGCAGTGCGCCGAACAGCGCGGCGAACACCGCCGTAAGCAAGATGATCAGGCGCCCCCGGATGGAGGCGAAGAATCGGATTTGCATGGTCTGGGCGAATCCTTGGCGATCAGCAGCTAACGGCAGCAAGCCGGAGTACTTGAGCCACCAATATGGATTTTATATCTTATAGGAAAGGAGTGAGATAAACTTGACGATGGTCAAAATGTTTATTCTTAAAGAATAATATCCAATGTCACATTCGCTACAATCGAGCAATAAACGATCAGAAGCCCCATCGATGTCAGAATCCCTGCGCGCCACCGCTCCCAGGCTCCCGCAGATCGAGCGGGAACCGTATTACCAGCCCATCGGCGACGAGGTAGCCCTGTTCGAATCGGCGTACCGGAGACGCCTGCCGGTGCTGCTCAAGGGGCCGACCGGCTGCGGCAAGACGCGTTTCGTCGAATACATGGCCTGGCGCCTCGGGCGGCCGCTGGTCACGGTGGCCTGCCACGACGACCTGACGACGTCCGATCTGGTCGGGCGCTACCTGATCGTCGGCGAGGAAACGGTCTGGGTCGACGGCCCGCTCGCCGCCGCCGTGCGGGCCGGCGCCATCTGCTACCTGGACGAGATCGTCGAGGCGCGCAAGGACACCACCGTGGTGATTCATCCGCTGGCCGATTCGCGCCGGGTTCTCGCCGTGGACAAGCGCGGGGAGCTGGTGCCGGCGCCCGAGACGTTCATGCTGGTGGTCTCCTACAACCCCGGCTATCAGAGCGTGCTCAAGGAGATCAAGCCGAGCACGCGGCAGCGTTTCGTCGCGCTCGATTTCGCCTATCCCGAAGCCGGCGTCGAGGCCGGTATCGTTTCCACCGAGGGCGGAGTCGGCGCCGACACGGCGCGACGCCTCGTCAAGCTGGGCGAACTCACCCGCAATCTCAAGGGCGCCGGCCTGGACGAGGGCGCCAGCACGCGCCTGCTGGTGCATGCCGCCCAGTTGATCGCGGACGGCGTTGCGCCGTCCGTTGCCTGCACGGCCGCCGTGGCCCGCGCGCTCAGCGACGATCCGGAGATGACGGGCACCCTCGATGACCTCGTCCGGGCCGTCTTCTGACCCCTTCCCCCCGGCCCCCTTCCGGCGGAAGGGGGTACCAGTCGTTTGCTCCGCTCGGAAATCACCATGAGCGCCGGGACGCGGCGGCTTTTTTCGCATGAACTCGAGGCGCGCCTCGACGAGGTGCTGTTCGCCTCGCCTTCGCATCGTTCCACCACCGGCATCGCGGCGGGTCTGGAGAACCTGACCCGCGCGCAGCAGGACAGCGTGCTGCACTGGACGGCCGTCGCCGCCCAGTCCTATGCCGAGATCGGCTATCAGGTGGCGGCGATGGCGCCGCAAGCCTTCGGGCGCCTCGATGCCGCCGGCTTCGAGGCCTGGGTGCTGGCCGGGCTGGATGCCTACGATCGCCACGGCGGCCGCGCCGCCATGGAGCAGTTGCGCGACCTCGACGCCTTCTGCGCTGTGCGCAGCGGAAGCCGCGCTGCCGCGAGCCTCGCCGAAGTCGAGGCGCGGCTGTCCCGCTTCGTGCAGGGGCTGTCCGGTCGTCCGCTGGGGGTGCGCGCCGGCGCCGCCGCGTGGACCGACACCGAAACGATCTTCCTGCCGGCGCAACTGGCGGCGCTGTCCGGTGCCGAGGCCAACCGCCGACTCTACAAGGCCATGGCCGCGCTGCTCTGGGCGCAGGCGCGCTACGGCACGTTCGGTCCGGCCGATGTCGACCTCGAATCGGCGCTGGCGCGCTGGCCGGATCGCGAGCGGGCGCTGCGCTGGTTCTCCGCGCTCGAGGCCGTGCGCCTGGAGGCGCGCATCGGCGCGGAACTGCCGGGACTGGCCGCGGAGATCGCCGCGTTGCGCGGGCCGTGGCCGGACGAACTCCGCACCGCCTTGCCCCGCCTGGCGAACAGCGGCGCAACGGTGGCCGGGACGCTGGCGGTGCTGGCAGAGCGCATGGAGAGCGGGACGGAACCGCCGCGCCTGCCCCACGCCGGCACGCTGGACCCGGCGGCGGCGCTTCGGGTGCGCGCCGAGCGGATCGCCCGTGAGACGGCGGTGCTGCGGCGCGCGCTGGCCGCGCTGAAGGGAAGTGGCGGCCAGCAGGGCGGTGAAAAAAACGAGCCTGCGGCCATGCTGCCCGCCGAGGGCGGTCCGCTCGATCTTCGTGTCGACGGCGAGATGGCATCGCTGCCGCCCGAGGCACGGGCGGCCGCCCAATCGCTCCTGCAGGATATCGGCGAGCTGCCGCCGGAA
>PNJM01000007.1 GCA_013821865.1 Rhodocyclaceae bacterium | reverse complement strand
GCGCTGGAGCAGGCCGCGCCCGCCTACGCCCTGCGCCTGCCGCTGGAGATCGTCTACCGCGGCCGCTCCGAGATCCGCTGGATCGACACCGGGCGGCAGCGCGACACGGTAACGCTGGAGGTAGACGCCCCGCCCGAAAGCATACGCCTGGACCCGGACCTGCGCGTCTGGCGCCGGCTGGAGCGGGAGCAACTGTCGCCCATCCTGCGCCAGTGGGTCATCGCCCGCGCGCCGCGGCTGGCGCTGGCCTCGGGGGCGGCGGACGTACGCGAAGCCGCCGCAGCACTGGCGCAGCGCCTGTTCGAGATCCCGCCGCAGGCGATCCCGCCGGATGATCTTGACTGGGGCACGGAGCCGGTACTGCTCGTGGGCTTGCACGCGGAGGTGGATGCCGCGCTGGCCCGTGCCGGCCTGCCGCCGCGACCCGCCAGCCTGGCCGGTCGCGGCAGCGCGCAAGTGTGGACGCTCAACCGCGAAGCCGGCGCGCCGGTGGCCGTGGTCTCCGCGCAGCACGCCGACGCCCTGCGCGCCCTGCTGCGTCCGCTGCCGCACTACGGTGGGCAGAGCTGGCTGGTGTTCGAGGGCAGCCGCGTAGTCGAACGCGGCATCTGGCCGGCGCCCGGACGGTTGATCCCCGTGCGGAACGGTCGCTGACGCGCGGGGAAAAGCCAGCCAATTGGTCGCGACACACCGGCGAGTTTGGCTGGGTGTGGCCGCGACCGGGATAACCGCATGCTAATCTGATCATCTGCGAAAATGCCCGTTTCCCGTTACCGGAGCTGACTGTGCCTGGCTTATTACCCGATGTTGACCCTGATGGGCTGCTTGAATACTCCGTGGTTTATACCGACCGCGCACTCAATCACATGTCGCAGGTCTTTCAGGGTGTCATGAAAGACATTTCAGGCATTCTCAAACGGGTCTACAAAGCGAAGGCGGCGATCGTGGTCCCCGGCAGCGGCACTTTCGGCATGGAAGCGGTTGCCCGGCAATTTGCCACCGACAAGAAATGCCTGGTCATCCGCAACGGATGGTTCAGTTTCCGCTGGACCCAGATTTTCGACATGGGCGGGATCCCCTCTGAATCGACGATATTGAAGGCGCGTCGAATAGAAGACGGCAGGCAGGCGGCATTTGCGCCGCCGCCCATCGAGGAGGTGATTGCGACGATCAGGGAGAAAAAGCCGGACCTGGTTTTTGCCCCGCACGTCGAAACCGCTTCCGGGATGATCCTGCCTGATGCCTACCTGCGCGCGGTGGCCAATGCCGCGCACTCCGTCGGCGGCCTGTTTGTGCTGGATTGCATTGCCTCCGGCGCAATCTGGGTGGATATGGCCGCCAATGGGGTTGACGTTCTCATCAGCGCACCGCAGAAGGGCTGGAGCAGTTCTCCCTGCTGCGCGCTGGTGATGCTGAGCGAACTTGCGCGGAGCAGAATCGAAACCACGAACAGCACCAGCTTTGCGTGCGATCTGCGCAAGTGGCTGCAGATCATGGAGGCCTATGAGAGCGGCGGCCATGCCTACCATGCCACGCTGCCCACCGATGCGCTGGCCAGCCTGCGCAATGCCATGAAAGAAACCGAGCGCTACGGCTTTGAAAAAGTCCGGTCGGAGCAACAGGAGCTGGGCGACAAAGTGCGCGCGCTGCTTGCCCGCAAAGGCATCAAGAGCGTGGCGGCAGAGGGGTTCCAGGCTCCGGGCGTGGTGGTCGGCTATACCGAAGAGGCGGACATTCAATCCGGCAAGAAATTCCTGGGGCAGGGTGTGCAAATTGCCGCCGGCGTGCCCTTGCAATGCGACGAGCCCGCCGATTTCCGGAGCTTTCGCATCGGGCTTTTTGGCCTGGACAAGCTCCACGACATCGATCGAACGGTCCAAAACCTCGAAAAGGCGTTGAGCCGGATATTCCAGTGAATCAGAGCACGCCCGATTCTTTCGGCGGCACCTGGCTCACGCCTGCCAAACACCATGCCCGCAAACACTATTCTGAAGGCCGAGTTTTCAGAGCGTGTCGAGAGGATCGCCTCAGCCCGCCTCGAAGCCGGCATCGACCACGGCGCGCTTCATGTCGTCGAAACTGACGCGGCCGGCCTCGTAATCGACGCGCGCCTCGCCCTTCTCCAGCAATACCTCGGCCTTGGCCACGCCCGGCAGCGCCTGCAGCACGTTGGTGACGCTTTTCACGCAGCCGCCGCAGGACATGCCAATCACTTTGATCGTCGTGGTTTCCATTTCAACCTCCATTATTTTGCCGGCTTCCACCGCCGCAGCAGCAGCGAGTTGGTCACCACCGACACCGAACTCAGCGCCATCGCCGCCCCGGCGATCACCGGGTTGAGCATGCCCAGCGCAGCAAGCGGGATACCGAGCACATTGTAGATAAACGCGAAGAACAGATTCTGGCGGATCTTGGAAAGCGTCGCGCGCGAGAGATCGATGGCATCGGCCACCGAGAGGAGATCGCTGCGCATGAGCGTGACGTCGGCCGCCTCCATCGCCACGTCCGCGCCGCCGCCGATGGCGAAGCTCACGTCGGCCGCCGCCAGCGCCGGCGCGTCGTTGATGCCGTCGCCGGCCATGCCCACCCTTCTGCCTGACGCCTTCAGCTTCGCCACGGCGGCGGCCTTGTCCTGCGGCATCACCTCCGCCTCGAAGCGGGTGATGCCGGCTTCGCGCGCGATGGCCGCCGCGGTCGCCGCATTGTCGCCGGTGAGCATGACCACCTCGACGCCCTGCGCCTGCAGCCGCGCAACCGCCGCGCGCGACGTCGGCCGCAGTTTGTCGGCGATGCCGAGCAGCCCAAGCAGCCGCGCTCCCTGCGCCACGCCGACTACGCTCTTGCCGGCATCGGCGAGCGGCGCCAGCAGCGCGGCCGGCACGGCGACGCCCTGCTCCGCCAGCCAGGCCGGCGAGCCGAGAATGTAGCCCGCCCCTTCGAGCACGGCGGCAATGCCCTTGCCCGGCACGGCGGAGAGGTCGGCGGGATGCGCCAGCGCCAGGTTCCGCGCGCCGGCGTGGGCGACGATGGCTTCGGCCAGCGGATGATTGGCGCCCTGCTCCAGGCTCGCGGCAATGCGCAGCAGTTCCTCCGCATCGACGCCATCGGCAGGAACGATATCCGTGACCGCGGGCTTGCCCAGCGTCAGCGTGCCGGTCTTGTCGACCACCAGCACCTGCACCTTCTGCGCCAGCTCCAGCGCCCCGGCGTTCTTCACCAGGATGCCCGCCGCGGCGCCGCGCCCCGTGCCGACCATGATGGCGGTCGGCGTGGCCAGGCCGAGCGCGCAGGGACAGGCGATGACCAGCACCGCGACGGCATTCACCAGGGCGTTCGTGAAGTCTCCGCCGAACCCCCACCAGCCGACAACCGTGGCAAGCGCAACCGCCAGCACCACCGGCACGAAAATCGCCGAGATGCGGTCGGCCAGCCGCTGCACCGGCGCCTTCGAGCCCTGCGCCTGCTCGACCATGCGGATGATGCCGGCGAGCAGCGTATGGCTGCCGACGCCGGTGGCGCGGCAGCGCAGCAGTCCCTCGCCGTTCACCGTCGCGGCGAAAACCTTGTCGCCCGTGTTCTTGGCGCGCGGCATGCTCTCGCCGGTGAGCATGGCTTCGTCGACGCTGGACGCCCCTTCCGCCACCTCGCCGTCCACCGGCACGCTCTCGCCGGGGCGCACGATGAAGATGTCGCCGGGCTGCAGGGTATCGACCGGCACTTCGACCTGCTCGCCATTGCGCATCACGCGCGCCGTCTGCGGCTGCAGGCGGATGAGCGCCTCGATGGCCGCGGAGGTCTTGGCCTTGGCGCGCGCTTCGAGCAGCTTGCCCATCAGCACCAGGGTGATGACGGCGGCAGAGGCCTCGAAATAGACGTGATGGTGGTGCAGGTTCGCCAGCGTCACCACCAGGCTGTAGGCCCAGGCCATGGTGGTGCCCAGCGCAATCAGCAAGTCCATGTTGCCGGCGCCGCCGCGCAGGGCGTGATACGCCCCGACATAGAAGCGCCAGCCGATCCAGAGCTGCACCGGGGTGGCGAGCGCGAGCTGCAGCCAGCGCGGCAGCAGGTCCTGATGCTCGCCCGTGAACATCGTGCCCATCTGCGCCACCAGCGGCAGGGTCAGCGCGACCGAGAGCCAGAAGCGCTTCAGTTCCGCCTGGTACGCGGCGGCCTTGCGCGCCTTTTCCTCGGCACGGGTGTCGGTGGTGGATACCCGTGCGTCGTAGCCGGCGCGGCGCACCGCGGCGACCAGTGCGTCGGCATCGACGAGGCCCGGCACGTAGCGAACGCCGGCCTTCTCCGCCGCGAAATTCACGTTGGCCTCGACGCCGGGCAGCTTGTTCAGCACCGTCTCGATGCGCGTAGCGCAGGCGGCGCAGGTCATGCCGGAGAGGGCCAGGTCGAGCGACTGCGGCGGCACGGTGAAGCCGGTCTTGCGGATCGTTTCAACCACCTGCCGCGATGTGACGGCCGGGTCGAACTCGATACGCGCCCGTTCGCTGGCGAAATTCACCGCGGCGGAAACGCCTTCGATGCGGTTGAGGTTCTTCTCGATGCGCGCCGCACAGGCGGCGCAGGTCATGCCCTCGATGGGCAGATCCATCGTGTTGCGTCTGTTCGACAAGTCCATTTTATTAGCTTATTCCATTTCCGGATCATTTGTGACGCGAAGACGAGCCGCAGACAGTGCACCTTGCACGGCAAGGCGAAGTCGACAAAGTCACGGATGATCTGGAAATGGAATTACACGTGGCAGACCACGCCTTGCCACAGTCGGCCGCCGAGCATCGAGGCATTGAACAGGCCCCACACGCCGAAGCCCAGCACCAGAAGGCCGGAGATCAGGCGCACCGCGCGGGCCTGGGCGATGTTGCGCAGGCGCTTCAACAACATTCCGGCCAGCAGCAGGTTGGGCAGCGTGCCCAGTCCGAAGGCCAGCATCAGGCCGGCACCGCGCAGCGGGCTGCCGGCGACCAGCGCCGCGGTCAGCACGCTATACACCATGCCGCAGGGCAGGAAGCCCCACAGCATGCCGAGCGGCAGCGCGCGTGACACCGTGCGCGCCGGCAGGAAGCGCGCCGTGAGCGGCTGGATGCGCGCCCACAGCTTCTGGCCGGCACGCTCGGCAAAGGCGAGGGTCTGCGTCAGTCCGGTGAGATAAAGCCCCAGCGCCACCAGCATCAGGTTGGCCAGCACGTAGAGCGCCATCTGCACCGGCAGCATGTCGTTGAGCAGCAGCCCCGCGCTGCCGATGGCGCCGAGGACAGCACCGGCCAGGGTATAGCTGGAAATGCGGCCGAGGTTGTAGGCGAGGTGCAGCGGCCACTGCCGCGGGCCGCCCGGCGTCTGCACCGTCAGCGCGCCGACGATGCCGCCGCACATGCCGACGCAATGCGTGCCGCCGAGCAGGCCGACGAGGAAAACCGCGATGTAGCCGGAATCAATCATGAAGTTTTGAGTTGCGTGTTTCGAGTTTCGAGTTTCGAGTTAGTCATCGCAGACTACAGCGCCAACTCTAAACCCGAAACCCTAAACACTAAACTCTAAACTCAGATGACCTTCGAGTAGCGCGCCCGCTCGCGGTCGGAGCGCAGGTAGCGGTCGAACAGCATGGCGATGGCGCGCACCAGCAGCCGGCCGCGCGGCTGCACGCTGATCCACTTGTCGTCGAGGCGGATCAGGCCGGCCAGCTCCATCTCGCGCAGGTCGGCGATCTCGGCGGCGAAGTATTTCTTGAAATCGATCAGGTGGGCGATCTCGATCGACTCGATGGAAACCTCGAAATGGCACATCAGCGCCTGGATGATGGAGCGCCTCAGGACATCGTCCGGCGTCAGCTCGATGCCGCGCATCACCGGCAGCACGCCGTTGTCGAGGCGGTCGTAGTACTCGTCCAGCGTCTTGACGTTCTGGCAGTAGGTCGGCCCGACCATGCCGATGGAAGAGATGCCGAAGGACATCATGTCGCACTCGGCATGCGTCGAGTAGCCCTGGAAGTTGCGGTGCAGCCGGCCCTGGCGCTGGGCCACGGCGAGCTCATCGTCGGGCTTGGCGAAATGGTCCATGCCGATGTACACGTAGCCCGCCTCGGTCAGCCGCCGGATGGCAAGCTGGAGGATCTGCAGCTTGGCGTCGGCCGTAGGCAATTCCGCCTCGCTGATGCGCCGCTGAGGCTTGAACAGGCTCGGCAGGTGGGCGTAGTTGTAGATCGACAGGCGATCCGGCGAGAGGCGGATGACTTCCTCCAGCGTGCGGTTGAAGCTGATGACGTTCTGCTTGGGCAGGCCGTAGATCAGGTCGACCGAAATCGACTTGAAGCCGTTGGCGCGGGCCGCGCGCATGACGCTCTCGGTCTCCTCGATTGTCTGCACGCGGTTCACCGCCTCCTGCACCGCCAGGTCGAAGTCCTGCACGCCGAGGCTCATGCGGTTGAAACCGAGTTCCCCGAGCAGCGCCACGGTTGCCACATCGACCTTGCGCGGATCGACCTCGATGGAATACTCGCCGTTGGGCAGGAGACGGAAGTGCTCGGTGATCGACGCCATAAGGCGCCGCATTTCGTCATGCGAAAGGAAGGTCGGCGTGCCGCCGCCCCAGTGCAGCTGCACCACGTCATGGCTGCCATCGAGATAGCCTGACTGCATGGCAATCTCTTTATCAAGATATTTCAGATACTTGGCGGAACGGCCATGATCCTTGGTGATAATCTTGTTGCAGGCGCAGTAGTAGCAGATGGTATTGCAGAAGGGGATGTGCACGTATAATGAAAGCGGCCGGCTGATGCCGCCCACCGTGCGTTTGCCCAGCCAAAGGCGATAGGCGTCGGCATCGAAGGCCTCGACGAAGCGGTCGGCCGTCGGATACGACGTGTAACGCGGTCCATTGACATCGAACCGTCGGATTACCTGCGGGTCGAAGATCAGATCTTGAAAAGTCGTAGCCATTGCTGCTGTAGCGAGGTGATACGCAAAGATGCCGCATTGGACTCGCGTGTGTATTGATGTGGATCAAAACGACTCCCCGCCCCCGAGAGATATCCCAATTGCCTAATTCAGCCATCCCCGTCACGCTGGTCAGCATCAAGGTGGCCTGCTCGCAGTGCAGCCTGCGCGAGCTGTGCCTTTCCGAAGGGTTGAGCAAGGAGGAACTGGCGAAGCTCGACGGCCTTGTCGGCACCCGGCGCAAATTGCGCCGTGGCCAGCATCTCTACCGCGCCGGCGACCCTTTCGAAGCGCTCTACGCCGTGCGCACCGGCTTCTTCAAGACCGATGTTCTGATCGAGGACGGCCGCGATCAGGTCACCGGCTTCCAGATGACCGGGGAAATCCTCGGCATGGACGGCATCAGCACGGAGGCCCATTCCTGCAACGCCGTGGCACTCGAGGACAGCGAGGTCTGCCTGATCCCGTTCGCGCAGCTCGAGCATCTCTCGCGCGAGATCAAGGCGCTGCAGCACAATTTCAACAAGGTCATGAGCCGCGAACTGGTGCGCGACCAGGGCCTCATGATGCTGCTCGGCACCATGCGCGCGGAGGAGCGGCTCGCCGCCTTCCTGCTCAACATGTCGCAGCGCTTCACCCTGCGCGGCTACTCGCCGGCGGAGTTCCACCTGCGCATGACGCGCGAAGAGATCGGCAGCTATCTCGGGCTGAAACTGGAAACCGTAAGCCGCGCCTTCTCGCGCTTCCAGGAGGAAGGCTATATTGCCGTGCAGCAAAAGCACATCCGCATCCTGGACATAGAGGGATTGAGGCAGTTGCTCAACCACCGCAACATCTAGGTCCGGGGCCTCACAGCCACGCCAGAAATCCGCGCGGATCGCGCGTCAGCGCCACCGACACGACATAGCCGGCAACAGCCAGCGCGGCCAGCCAGAACGACGCGCGCAGCGCCTTGCTGCGCCCGCGCCGCAGGGCGAACATGCCGAAGCCGATGTAGCCCAGCAGGCCCAGCGCCTTCGCCGTCACCCAGCCATGCACGAAGGGATACTGCTGCACGATGATCGACAGACCGATCGCCGCCGCAAGCAGCAGCGTGTCATTCACGTGCGGCACGATTTTCACCCAGCGCCGGCTGAGCAGCGGCGAGTCTGCCAGCATCCACACGCCGCGCAGGAAGAAGCCGGAGAGGGAGATCACCGCGCAGGTGACGTGGAGGTGTTTCAGGACGACATAAAGCATGGCGCCGGATTCTACCCCGGCCGGCCGTCGGGGCGCGGCCTGAGATAGGACGGCGCGTACTTGGCAAACCACCAGCCGAACACCGCCAGCCAGGCCAGCGCCGCCAGCAGCATCAGGTTAACCGCGCCCGGCAATCGCACGAACTCGGCGACGACACGCAGCACGGCCACGCCCTGCATGCCCCAGAAGATGGTCCAGGTCGCCGCATCGGAGGAAATGCTGCGGCCGGAGTGACCAAGCGTGACGCGCGTGGCCATGCCCACCAGCAGCGAGGCGAAAAAGCCTATCGACAGGGCGTGCAGCGGGGCCAGGCCGAGGGTGCCGCTGCCGGCCAGGAGCAGGGCGCTCTGCGCGGCGTGGAGCGCGAGCGAGACGCCGAGCCAGGCGAAAGGCACATGCAGCACGGCGACCATGCGCACCGCAAGGGCCTTGCCGATCTGCCACGACGCCGTCAGCCAGACCGCGGTCAACGCTGCCGGCACATCGAACAGCCAGGCCCATTGCGGCTGTCCGGCCAGCACGAGCGCGCCATGGCCATAGAAGCACGCCACCAGCAGATAGAGCGCCCGGAACGGCCGCACGACGCGATAGTTGGGAATCACCACGCTGGAAAAAAAAGGAATCATGCGGTGGCCCAGCGTGGTGAACACCGGCAGCAGGAAGAACCAGATGCCGCCCGTCACCGCCGCCTGCGCCAGCCAGCCGGGCCCGCCCGAGACAAAAGCGAGGAAAGCGGCAAGGCACAAGGCGCCGATACCCAGGCTGCCTGCCGCCAGCACGATATGGGCCCGGTCCGGATTCGGCGCACGGGCCACGCGCACCAGTTCCGGCAAGCCCGCGCACCAGCCGGCGACAACCAGGCCGAGCGCGGGCACGAGAAACTGCGGCAGCCACAGCGCGAGATAGAAACCCGCCCAGCCGGCGCCCATCAGGGCGAAGGCGGAAACATAGACCGTTTCCGCGACAGGCTCGACACCCATCCAGCGCGGCCCGGCGGTCATGAGGAAACCGAAGATGAAGAACGGAAAGAAGCCGTAGATCATCAGCACGGCATGCAGCCATGCCGGCGGCAGCGGCCATGTCGGGGCCGGATAGAACAATCCATAGCGCGCGGCCAGATCGATCGCCCACCACAGAACGGCCAGCACACCCTGTGTCGCGCCGGCCATGAACATGACCCGGTGCGGTGCATGGAAGAAGACGGGCCAGCCCCGGGTCATCGCCGCCCCGGCTGCCCAAGCCCGCTCGCACGGCATGGGATTTCCATGGTATGTTTCACGCGCCGCACTCCGGCAGAGGAATAGTTCCAATGCAAAACGACAAGCTCGACATCTCGCAAATCCTCAGAAGAATTCCGCTGTTCCAGGAGTTGAGCCCGGAGCAGATCGGCACCATCGCCGCACAGTCGCGCGAGAAACGCCTGCACAAGGGCGAGATGCTGTTCCAGAAAGGCGACCAGCCGCGCGGCTTCTACGCCATCGTGTACGGCCAGGTCAAGCTGGCCTTCCCTTCCGCC
Source organism: Rhodocyclaceae bacterium (assembly GCA_013821865.1). Lineage (GTDB taxonomy): Bacteria > Pseudomonadota > Gammaproteobacteria > Burkholderiales > Rhodocyclaceae > Desulfobacillus. The sequence goes on along the minus strand of PNJM01000007.1, from coordinate 12,204 downwards.
GCCGGCAACGAGAAGGTGGTCGAAATCCTCGGGCCGCAGCAGAGCTTCGGCGAGGCGGTGATGTTCATGGACCGCCCCTACCCGGTTTTCGCCGAATCGCTCGCCGACACCCTGCTCCTGCACATCGCCCGCTCGGCCGTGTTCGAGATGCTGGAGACCGACAACTCGTTCGCCCGCCGCATGCTGGCCGGCCTCTCGGTGCGCCTGCACAACCTGGTCCGCGACGTCGAATCCTACTCACTCAGATCGAGCGCGCAGCGCGTCATCGGCTTCCTGTTGCAGCGCACGGGCAGCGACGAGGACGAAACCGGCGATATCCAGATCGAGCTGCCCACCAGCAAGCAGGTCATCGCCTCGCGCCTCAATCTCACGCCAGAGACGCTCTCGCGCATCTTTCACGACCTCGCCGCGGCCAAGCTCATCACCGTGCACGGCAAGCATGTGACTGTACACGACGTGCGCCGCCTGCGCGAATACGAACCCTGATCAGATCGCCTCGGTTTCCCTCTGCGCCAGCTCGCGGTTGACCCGGGCGAACATCCGGGTCGCCACGACGAGATTCCATTCCAGCCAGGCGCAGGAAGCGATCAGCGCCAGCGCCGCCGGATAGATCAGCAGCGGCACCGCCACCGCCGCCAGCAGCAGGACAAGGGCCGCAAGATGCAGGCGGAACTGCATCTTCATGCGCGACTCGGGGATCATCTGCTTCATGTTCGGCACCGCCGGGCCGGGCTTGGCCTGCTTCTGCAGGTGCAGCCAGTTCAGGAACGGCACGATCTTGTAGAGCATGCCGCTGATCGCCGGAACGAACACCCCCACCGTCAGCAGCACGCCGAGCAGAAACGGCGTGCCGGCATAATCATCAACATCCGGGTCCATCTGCTGCGCCACGGCGAGCGCCGCGGCGGCGATCAGCGCGATCATCGCCGCGCGCCAGAAAAGCAGGGTCGGCTCGACGATCTTGCGGCGGCGCTGCGCCTGCAGGCGCAGCGTGACGATGGCAAAGCCGGCCACGAGCACGGCACCGGCACAGACCAGCGCAATCTGCGCTGCCTCCGGGCGCTGCAATGGCAGCCAGGTGAGCGACCAGGCCGAGAGCAAAAGGAAAATCGCCACAGGGAAGCTGCGCGCCAGCAGCCTGGGATAGGGCGGCGTCAGCTGGAACATCGGCACCACCAGATAGGCTACGCCCACCACCAGCAGCAGGCTCCAGCCGACCAGGCCCCACGCCGCATGAATGTGCGTGAGATCGACCAGCGGCAACGCCACCTCCCAGCCGAAACCCGAGGCCAGCGTCACGCCGAGCGCGAGCGTGACGATCAGTCCGAACATCGCCATGCGCAGCGCGACGATGGTCGGCCCCTGGGCCGGCGTGCGGAACAGCGCAATCTGCACGATCAGCGCGAAGGCGCCGAGCGAGACAGCCATGAATGGCGCGGCAAGCCGGAACATCGGCGCCGACTCGAAGATGAATCCCGCCACCAGAAGGATGGTGCCGAGCGTCAGCCCGGCATGGGTGAACAGCGTGACCCGGCGCGGCTGCCAGATGTTGGCGCCGACGGCGACCGGCACCATCTGCAGCAGGGCGCCGCACATCGACTGCAGCATGAAGCCGACCGCAACCAGGTGGGTCAGCGCCAGCGCCGTCGAGGTCCAGCGCGAAGCAAGCGCCGCGGGCCCCTGCCAGAGCAGCAGCAGCCCGGCCGCCATGCCGAACAGCGGCGCAGTGAGGAAAAAGCGGAAAGGCACCGAGATCGGCGGCGCCTGCTCGAAGGAGAGGCCGGGCTGCATGGTCGCTCTCCCTATGCTGCCTTGGTGATGCGGACTTCTACCGTGCCGTCGGGGCGGGTCTCGGTTCGATGGCTGTAGCCGTTCTGGGCGAGAATGGCATAGAGAGGTTGCGGCTGGCAGTAGAGCAGCAGCAGCAGCTCCTCGCCGTCCGGCAGCGTGTCGAGCGCCGTCAGGGTCAGCTCCAGCGGCTCGGGCGGCATGAGTCCGCGCCCGTCGATGACGCGCTGCTCGGCCACGATGCTAGGCCCGCAGGCCCGCTTCGATCCTGGACTTGATGCCGCCGTCCATACCGAGAGCCTGGTCGCACATCGGATAGAGGATGTTCTCCTCCTTCATGTTGTGCTGCTGCATCATGACGAGAAGGGTTTCCGCGGCACCGCCGAAACCATCGGCGTTCTTCTGCGCCAGCGCCTCGTCCATCTGCCTGAGCAGTTCGCGCATCTGGGCATGCTCGCCGCGCATGACCTGGGTCGGGCCGCCGGCCATGCCGGTCTGCTGTTCGAAGGCGGGAAACAGCACCTCCTCCTCGACGCCGAAGTGCGCCAGCAGTTCGGCATGGAACTTGCCGAAAGAGGCGGCGCAGGCTGTCCACTCGCCATTCTGCGCGGCTTCCTCGGCCGTGGCGAAATCGTTGTCGCAATGCTTGTGGTGTTCTTGCAGGGAGCTTGTCACGCTCATTGCCTCATCTCCTTCAGGGGCCATTTTCCGGGGTCTGCCACATTGCCGATTTTCCTTGTTTTGCATGGAGTTAGGCCTTGACCCCTGTCAAGTTTATGGTCGGATGGAAACCCTTTATTCAGCAGGGGAATAAAAGAAATCAGTGAAATTCAGGCCAGCTTCGGCATGCGCCCGGTGAGCATATACTCGATGAGCTCCTTCACCGGCCGGATGGCATCGCCGAAAGGCAACCGCTCGGAGCCGCGGAAAAACAGCCCGCGCTGGATGTCCCCGCGCAGCGCGGCGGCAAGCTGGTTATCGATGCAGAACTGGCCGAACCTGGCGATGCCGTCGCGCAGGCCGCACTGGAGCAGGCAGTCCCACAACAGCGTGCACTTGTGGTCCTTGCAGGCGGCGGCCTTGAGCTTTTCCACGCGGTTGAGATAGTTGGCCAGCCACGGCGTCTTCACCGCACGCGCCGGCAGGCCGGCAGTGCTCATGAAGGTAACGATGTCCTCGGGCCTGGCCTCGGCCAGCACCTTCTTGAAGTTCTCGTGCGCATCGCCTTCCTCGGTCACGGCGAACGGCGTGCCAAGCTGCACCGCCGAGGCGCCCATGTCGAGCAACTGGCGCACGCGCTCGTGGCTGTTGATGCCGCCGGCGGGAATCAGCGGCACCTGCTCGCGCTCGATGCCCAGATCCCTGAACGCCTTCAGCGTGCCGGGAATCACGGCCTCGAACTCGAAGCGCGCATCGGTCAGTTCCTCTTCCTTCGCCGCGCCGAGGTGGCCGCCGGCATAGCGCGGATGCTCGATCACAATGGCATCGGGCAGGCGGTTCTTGCGCAACCACTTCTTCAGCAGCAGGACAATGCCGCGCACGTCGGAAAGAATGGGGATCAGCGCGACCTTGGGAAACCCGGCTGTCATCTCGGGCAGGTCGAGCGGCAGCCCGGCGCCCATCACGATGGCGTCGGCTCCGCTCTCGCAGGCCTGCTTCACGTAAGGCACGTATTCCGTCACGGCGCGCATGACATTCACCGCGACGGCGCCGCTGCCACCGGCGATCTCGGCCGCCCTCCGCACCTCGCGGTCCAGCGCGACGAGGTTCGTCTCATTGATGAGCGCCTTGTTGCGCGAGCGTCCGCTTCGCTCCATCAGGTCCGGGTGGAGCCGCCTCAGGTCGACGCTGGCGATGGTGCCGACCGCATTGTGGCGGGCGACATGGCCCGCCAGGCGGTGGGCGGAAACGCCCACGCCCATGCCGCCCTGCACGATCGGCAGCAGGGTTTTGCCCTTGATCTTGAGCGGGGGCAGGAGGGATTCGGACATGAAAAAAACCTCGGGGGGTGCGCCAGGGTGCAAGATTAAGCCGGCGCATCCGGAACCGGATTGATCCAGCGCAGCATTTTGCATCTTTTCGGCGCCGGGCCCGCTTTTTTCAGCCTGCCCGCACTGCGATCAAGCCAGCGCGGCGCCCGCCCATCACGATTCGAGGACGTACGTACCGGGCGCGTCGGCAAGCCTGGGATATGCCTGCGTCGCCGCCGCCGGCGCATCGACCAGTTCTCCGGCCCGAGGCTTGAGCCAGGCCATCCAGTCTTCCCACCAGGTGCCCGTATGCTCCCTGGCGCCCTCCAGCCATTGCTCAAGGCTGTCGCGGCGGTGCGCCTCGGCAACGCGGTAGCTGCGCTTGGGGGGCGTGACCGGCGGGTTGACGATGCCCAGGATGTGGCCTGAAGAGGACAGCACGAAGCGCTTCTCGCCGGGAATGTGGTTGTTCGCCCGGAAGCACTGCTTCCAGGGCGCAATGTGGTCGTCCTCGGCCGTGACGGCGTAGAGGGGCTGGCGAATGCGTCCCAGATCGATCGGCTGGCCGGCGATGGTGAGCGCGTCCTTCCTGATCAGGTTGTTGTGCAGGTACATCTCGCGCAGGTAGTACTCGTGCATCCGGTACGGCATGCGCGTGGCGTCCATGTTCCAGTAGAGCACATCGAAGGGCGGCGGCGTCTCACCATAGAGATAGCCGTGCACCACGTAATGCCAGATCAGGCTGTTGGAACGCAGGAGGCGGAAGGCGGCGGCCATTTCCTTGCCGTCGAGAAAGCCTTTTTTCTCCATGGCCTGGGTCAGCCAGCGCACGCTGCCCTCATCGATGAACACCTCGATGGCGCCCGGCCGGTGGAAATCCACCAGGGTGGTGAGCAGCGTCCAGTGCGCCACCGGCACCTTGTCCGCGTCGCCGTATTTCCGGTTCGCCCAAGCCATGTAGATCGACAACGCCGTGCCGCCGATGCAATAGCCGACGGCGTGCACCTGCTTCGCGCCGGCAAGGCCGCGCGCCGTCTCGACGATCTTGTCCACCCCTTCGGCAATGTAGTCGTCGAAGGCGACGTCGCGCATTTCCGGCGTCGGATTCTTCCAGCTGGTGATGAAGACGCTGAAACCCTGGTCGAGCAGGAATTTGACCATGCTCTTCCTGGGGTTGAGGTCGAGCACGTAGAACTTGTTGATCCACGGCGTGACGATGACGACGGGTGTGGCATGCACTTTCGGGGTGGTCGGCGCATAGTGGATCACCTCGATCAGGTGGTTGCGAAACACCACCGCGCCGGGCGTCGTCGCCAGGTTCTTGCCGACATGGAAGTCGTCCGGATTGGTCATGCGCACGTTGCCGGCGCGCAGGTCTTCGAGGAAGTTGTGCATGCCGCGCACCAGACTGTCGCCGTTGGTCTCGGCCGCCCTGCGCATGGCGACGGGATTGGTCAGCAGGAAGTTGGTCGGCGCCATGGCGTTGAGCCATTTGCGCCACCAGAAGGCGGCGCGCCTGCGCTCCTTGCCCGACAGTCCGGGGGCGTCGTAGAGCGCATCCTGCACGTTGCGGGTCAGCAGCAGATACCACTCCTTGACGATGTCCCAGGTGGCGGAGTCCTGCCACACCGGGTCGGCAAAGCGCGTATCGTCGGCGTGCGGCAGGACAGGGTCCTTGCTTGGCATGCCGAGCGAACGCCGCCATGCATGCCAGGTCAGGGCCATCAGATCGCCGGAGAATTTCGCCGCCAGTTCAGCCAGTTCCTGCGGATGCATCATCCACGCCAAATGGGCATGGCCGAGCGGAGTGGCGATGCCGAGCGGGTCGAAGCCGGCCTCGGCCACGTCGTGCATGGCCTTCCAGGTCTTCTGCGGGCTGGCCACCACCGGGGCGGTGTGATTTTCCTTTTGTCTGGACATTTGCCTGTTCCCCCTGCCTGCTCCGTATTCTGCCGGACTCGACCCCTGTTGTCCCACGGGGACTTCCTGCGGTCGTCGGGCTGAAGCCCGGCCTGAGCAAACTATGCGAGTTCCACCGTACTGCCATGCTGCGGCACCGCAACTCTGGTCCATTTGAGATGCCGCGAGATGGCGCCGGCGAACGCCTGTGCCGCCTCGGCTTCGCCATGCACCACGAAAGTCTGCCGCGGTGCGTGCCGGAAGTAGCGCAGCCAGCCGAGCAGCCCATCCTGGTCGGCATGGGCGGAAAGGCCACCGATGGTGTAAAGGTCGGCACGCACCGGAACGCTTTGTCCGAATATGGTGACGTTTTTCGCGCCTTCAACCAGCCGCCGCCCGAGAGTGCCCGCCGCCTGGAATCCGGTGATGATGACCGAGCACTCCCGCCGCGGCAGATTGTTGAGCAGGTGGTACTTGATGCGGCCGGCATCGCACATGCCGCTGGCCGAGAGGATCACGGCGCCGCTGCGGACCTTGTTGAGGGCGATCGACTCCTCGACATCCTGCACGAAGCGCACGTGCATTTTGTCGGCATTGGCGCGCTGCCACTCGACGAGGTCGCGCGTGCGGCTGTCGAGCAGCGCCATGTGCTTTAGCGTGATTTCTGTCGCAGACATGGACATCGGCGAATCGACATGGACCTGCAGATTCTTCAACCGCCCCCGGCGCACCAGGTCGGCCAGGACGAACAAAACCTCCTGCGTGCGCCCGACGGAAAAGGCCGGCACGATGACGTTGCCGTGCTTGCGGCGCAGTGTATCTTCGAGCGCTTCGACCAGTTCGTCCTCGGTTGCTTCGAGTGACTTGTGCAGGCGATTGCCATAAGTGGACTCGACCAGGAGATGGTCCGCCTCCTCGATGGGCGTCGGGTCGCGCAGGACGGGCCGCGAGGGCATGCCGAGGTCTCCCGAGAACACCAGTTTCCGAGTGCGGCCACCCGCTTTTTCACCCTCTTCCAGCCAGATTTCGATAATGGAAGAGCCGAGGATGTGGCCGGCATCGCGCAGGCACACCCTGACCGACGGATGAGGAGAAAACGGCTGGTCGTAGGCGACGCTGCGCAGTTGCCTGAGACAGGACTGCCCCTGCGCCACGGTATAAAGCGGCGCACGCGGGAACACGCGCCGGCCGTTCCTGCCGTGCCGGCGCTTTGCCTCCCACTCGGCCTCTTTCTCCTGGATATGGGCCGAATCCAGCAGCATCACGGCAAGCAGGTCTACCGTTGCTGCCGTGGCATATACCGGCCCGCGGAAGCCGAGTGCCGTGGCGCGCGGCAGCAGTCCGGAGTGATCGAGGTGGGCGTGGGAGAGCAGGATGAAATCGAGGCCCTTCAGGTCGAACGAGAGGGCCCGCATGTTCTTTTGCCAGGCGTCGCGTCCGCCCTGAAACATGCCGCAATCGACGAGAAAGCGGACGCCCGCCGTCTCGACCAGAAAGCAGGAACCGGTGACTTCGCCTGCCGCGCCGTGAAATGTGATGCGCATGTGTGGATTGTCGGCTCGGTATGGGGATATCATGCTTGATCTGCGTCAATCGCAGGCGCAGGCCGCTTTCTATAATGCTTGAAATCCAACGGTGAAGGGAAAACCATGTTCAAACACATCCTGGTTCCGACCGACGGTTCGGCGCTATCCACCGAGACCGTGAAAAAGGCTGTCGCTTTCGCCCGCGAGACCGGGGCCAGGCTCACCTTCTTCTACGCCAAGCCGGACTACCCCGTGGCTTTCTATGGCGAAGGCGCACTGATCGATCCGACCACGCCGGAGAAATTCGCCGAGATGGCCGAGAAGCAGGCGCAGGAGATCCTCGCCGCGGCGCAAAAACTGGCCGGCGAGGCCGGCGTGTCATGCGGCACGGCGGCCAGCACCAGCGACGTTCCTTACGAAGCCATCATCAATGCGGCGACCGGCGCAGGCTGCGATCTCATCTTCATGGCCTCGCACGGCCGGCGCGGGCTGTCCGGCCTGCTGCTCGGGTCCGAGACGCAGAAAGTGCTGACGCACTCCAAGATACCCGTGCTGGTCTACCGCTAAACGGGAGAAGAACATCATGTTGAACACGGCACTGACCATCATCCTCGACGAGCACCGCTCCCTGGCGGCCGTGGTGCACGGCCTCCGTTTCCTGGTCCGCGAGATGAAGGAAAAGGGCACCGATCCGGACTCCAGATTGCTCTGGGCCATGCTCTACTACATCGAAACCTTCCCGCAGAAGCTGCACCATCCGAAGGAAGAAGCCTACCTGTTCCGCTGCCTCAAGGCGCGCACCCGCGAGGCGGACAAGGCGATTGCGGAGCTGGAAGAACAGCACAGGGCCGGTGCCCGGCATGTGAAAGCCCTGGAGATGGCGCTGGGCCGTCTCGAGGCAGGCGCTCCGGGCGGAAGAGAGCTGTTCATGGCGGCGGCGGAGAATTTCGCCGACGAGATCGCCAAGCACATGGCGCTGGAAGAGAACGTCGTCATCCCCATCGCCAAGCAGCACCTCAAGGCGGAGGACTGGGCCGAGATCGCGGCCGCCTTCGGCCAGAACGGCGACCCGCGCTTCGGCGCCGAGCCGGACCAGGAGTTACGCTCCCTCTTCTCGCGCATCGTTAACCTGGCACCGCCGCCCATCGGCGTCGGGCCATCGTCGCAGCAGCGCTAGGGCAGCCGCTCGACCGGAGCGGCGCAACCCCACAGCCGCGGCAGCAGGTCCGCCAGCTGCCGCGGATCGCCGCTGGTCCAGAAGCGTTCAGTCCCGCCACCTTGCCGCCCGGCCAGCAGGGCCTCCTCATCCAGCCTGCGCGCAAGCTGCCGCGACACCGCGCCTCCGGTCTCGATCAGCGCAACTCCCGGCGCCATCTCGCGCAGGAGCGGCGCGACGAACGGGTAGTGGGTGCAGCCGAGCACGACGGTATCGGCGCCCTGATCGAGCAGCGGGCGCAGGAAGCGCTCGAGCAGATCGCGGGTGGCGATGCCCGCCAGGTCCCCCTTTTCCACCTGCTCGACCAGCCCAGGACAGGGCTGGACGATCACACGCGAGCGGGAACCGAAGCGCTCCACCAGGCTGGCGAACTTCGCGCTTTCCAGGGTGCCGCCGGTGGCGAGCACGCCGATCACGCCGGAACGCGTCGCCTCCACCGCGGGTTTGACCGCCGGCTCCATGCCGACGACAGGCAGATCGAATTTCCCGCGCAGTGCGGCAATGGCCGCCGCCGTGGCCGTGTTGCAGGCGACGACGAGCGCCTTCGCCCCCTGCGCGACAAGGAATTCGGCAATGGCGATCGAGCGGGACTCGATGAATCGCTGCGGCCTGGTGCCGTAGGGCGCATGTCCCGAGTCGGCCACGTAAAGCAGATCCTCCCCCGGGAGGGCGGCGCGGATCTGGCGCAGGACGGAGAGCCCGCCCACGCCTGAATCGAAGACACCGATCGGCCGCATGGGTCGCACCGCGTTCAGGCTCCCGCGGCCTCCGGTGCCTCCGTCCCGACGGAATGCCGCTCGCGGGCGAGCAGGCTGTACACCGTCGGCACCACGAAAAGCGTGAGCAGCGTGCCCAGCAGCAGGCCGCCGACGATCACCCAGCCGATCTGCTGGCGCGACTCGGCGCCCGCGCCGGTGGCCAGCGCCAGCGGAATGGCGCCCAGCACCATGGCGCCCGTGGTCATGAGGATGGGGCGCAGGCGCAGGCTGGTCGCCTCGATCAGCGCTTCACGCACAGCCTTGCCCTGCTCGCGCAACTGGTTGGTGAATTCGACGATGAGGATGCCGTGCTTGGTAATGAGGCCGACCAGCGTCACCAGGCCGATCTGGCTATATACATTGAGCGTGCCGCCGCTGAGCAGCAGCGCCAGCAGCGCGCCGGTCATGGACAGCGGCACGGTGAGCATGATCACGAAGGGATCGCTGAAGCTCTCGAACTGGGCCGCCAGCACCAGGTAGATGAAGGCCAGCGCCAGGGCGAAAGTCAGCGCGAGGCTCGCGGTCGAAGCCTTGAACTCGCGCGACTGGCCCGAGGTGTCCGTGGCGAAGCCCGGCGGCAGCACGGCGCGAGCCACCTCCTCCAGGAAGGCCAGCGCCTCGCCCATGGTGTAGCCGGGCGCCAGGTTGGCGGTGAGGGTGACGGCCCGGCGCTGGCCGAAGTGGTTGAGTTCGCGCGGAGAAACGGTTTCGTCCACCTTCACCAGGTTGGCCAGCGGAATCATGCGGTCGTCCTTGCCGCGCACATAGATGCCGCTGATGTCGCGCGGCGTGGCGCGATCCGCGCCGGCCGTCTGGACGATCACGTCGTACTGGTCGGCGTCGCGCTTGAATCGCGTCACCTGGCGGCCGCCCAGCATGGTTTCCATGGTGCGGCCGATGGTTTCGATCTGCACCCCGGTGTCCGAAGCCTTGTCGCGATCGACCAGAACCGACAGCTCCGGCTTGTTGAGCTTGAGGTCGGTGTCCACGCTGATGAAGCCAGGGTTCTTCGCCACCTCGGCCAGCACCTGGTCGGTGATCCGCTGCAGTTCGGGATAGGAGGCCGAAGTAATGATGACGAAATTGATTGGCCGGTCGCGCGGGCTCTGGCCCAGGGACGGCGGCGTAACCGGGAAGGCCAGCACGCCCGGAATGGAGAAGAATTTCGGCTGCAGTTCCTTGGCAATGGCGAGCGAGGAGCGCTTCCGCTCGGACCAGTCGGTCAGGCCGACGAACGAGATGCCCTGGGATACGGTCGGATTGCCGGCCACGACGAAATAGCGCTCGACGTCCCGCGTCTTGGAGTAGATCCCCTCCAGTTGCAGCGCGTACTTGCGCGTGTAGTCGATGGTGGCCCCTTCCGGCCCGAGGAAAACGCCGAGGATGACGCCGCGATCCTCCACCGGCGCCAGTTCCGACTTGAGGGCCTTCAGCAGCACGATGCTCGCGCCGGCGACCAGCGCGAACACCACCATGACGATCCAGCGGCGGCCCAGCGTCGCCGCGAGCAGGCGCCTGTAGCCCTTGGTGAGACGGTTGAGGGCGTTCTCGACCAGCAGGTAGTACTTGCCGTGGCTCGTCTCGTGCCGGAGCAGCACCGAGCACATCATCGGCGACAGCGTCAGCGCGACGAAGCCCGAGACGATCACCGCGCCGGCGAGCGTCAGGGCGAACTCGATGAAGAGCTTCCCGGTGCGGCCGGTCATGAAGGCCACCGGCGCGTACACGGCGGCCAGCGTCAGCGTCATCGCCACCACGGCGAAGCCGATCTCCTTCGAGCCCTGGAACGCCGCCTGCATGCGCGGCATGCCGCCCTCGACATGGCGGTAGATGTTCTCCAACACGACGATCGAGTCGTCCACCACCAGGCCGATGGCCAGAACGAGGGCGAGGAGCGTCAGCGTATTGATGGTGAAGCCCATCACCAGCATCAGGGCGAAAGCGCCGATCAGCGACACCGGGATCGTCACCAGCGGAATGAGGGTGGCGCGCGGCGAGCGCAGGAACAGGAAGATGATCAGCGCCACCAGCAGGATGGCCTCGCCGATGGTCATGAACACCGCCTGGATCGAACGGTCGATGAACACCGAGGAGTCGTAGGCGACATCGACCCGCATGCCCTGCGGCAGTTCGCCGATGATGCGCGGCAGCTCGGCGCGCAGCGCCTTGGAGAGGTCGAGCGGATTCGCCGTGGCCTGCTTGATGACGCCCAGCGCCACCGCGTTCCTGCCGTTGAAGCGCACCGCGGTGCGCTCGTCCGCCGCGCCGATCTCGACCCGGCCAAGGTCGCCGATGCGCACCGGATAGCCCTTGACCTGCCGCACCACGACGTCGGCGAATTCCTCCGGCTTGTTGAGGTCGGTGCGCGACACGACCGAGAACTCGCGCTCGCGGCTTTCGATGCGGCCGGCCGGCACTTCCACGTTCTGCCGGCGCAGGGCGTCCTCCACGTCCGCCGTCGTCAGGTTGTAGGCGGCAAGCCGCTCCGGTTCGAGCCAGATGCGCATGGCGAACTTGCGCTCGCCGAAGACGCGCACGTCGGCCGCACCCGGCAGCGTCTGCAGGCGCGGCTTGACGATGCGGCTGGCGAAGTCGGACACATCCAGGGGCGAATGGCGGTCGCTGTTGAAGGCGAGCCAGATGATGGGGTTGGCGTCCGCCTCGACCTTGGCGATCACCGGATCGTCGATGCCCTGCGGCAGCTTGTTGCGCACGCGGGCAACCCGGTCGCGCACATCGGCGGCGGCGGAGTCGGGATTGCGCTCCAGCTTGAAACGCACGGTGATCTGGCTGTTTTCCTGGCGGCTGATGGAGGACAGCACGTCCACCCCCTCGATGCCGGCCAGCGAGTCCTCCAGCGGCTTGGTGATCTGGGATTCTATGATCTCGGCGGAAGCACCCTTGTAGGTCGTGTCGACGGTGACGACCGGCTCGTCGATCTTCGGGTATTCGCGCACCGGCAGGCGTGTGTAGGAAACCAGGCCGAGCAGCATGACCACCAGGCTCATCACCGTCGCGAAAACCGGACGGCGGATGCAGATCTCGGG